>JAHSRM010000052.1 GCA_021650775.1 Candidatus Benthortus lauensis | reverse complement strand
CCTCCTCCTCGGTGTTATAGATGTAGAAGCTGGCTCTAGCGGTCGCCGGGACACCCAGCCTCTCATGGAGAGGCATGGCACAGTGATGTCCGGCCCTGATACATATTCCATGCTGGTCAAGGTAGGATGCGAGGTCGTGTGGATGTATGTCTGATAAGTTGAATGCTATGAGGCCCGCCCTATCCTCGGGCTTAAGAGGCCCATAAATCTTAACATCCCTTATCTCCTCCATCTCCTTGAAAGCCTTTCTGAGAAGATGGATGTCATGCCGCCGCACATTCTCCATACCTATCGAGTCTAGGTAATCCACGGCGGCCGCAAGCCCCACGACCCCGGCTGCGTTAGGTGTCCCTGGCTCGAACTTCCATGGAGGAGGCCTCCACCTAGTCTCCCTCAACCTTACCTCGCTTATCGCCTCACCTCCGCCGAAGACAGGCTCCAACTCCTCCAGAACCTCCCTACGCCCATAAAGGACGCCCACACCCATAGGCCCAAGCATCTTATGGCCGGAGAAGGCGAGGAAGTCCACTCCAAGCCTCTTGACATCAACGGGCATGTGGGGAACCGATTGGGCGGCATCAACAATAGTGTATGCGCCTACTTCACGTGCCATGGCCGCAATCTTCTCAACGGGATTTATTGTCCCGAGGACGTTGGAGGCATGGACCAGCGCCACTGCCTTGACTCTATCGTTTATCAGGCGTTCCGCCTCATGTAGGTCTAGGTATCCGTTCTCGTCGAAGGGGATGAAATTCATCTCCAGCTCCCTTTCCTTCGAGATTATCTGCCAGGGGACGAGGTTGCTGTGATGCTCCATCTCCGTTAAGACTACTGCGTCTCCCTTACCCATCTTCTTGAGGACCATTCTGGCCGCAAGGTTCAGGGCATCGGTGGTGTTCCTGGTGAAGATTACCTCATCCTCTCCGGCGTTTATCAGCCTTGCAATCTTCCTCCTCGCCTCCTCATAGACCCTCGTGGTCTCGAGGGAGAGTGAGTAGATTCCTCTATGGGGGTTTGCGTTGAACTCCTCATAGAACCTCTTCACAGCCTCTATTACCTGCCTAGGCTTCTGGGTTGTCGCAGCATTATCAAGGTATATTAGGGGTTTCCCGTTGAAGGTCTTCTTCAGGATTGGGAAGTCCTCCCTTATCTTCAGGGGGTTGAAGAGGCTACACATTCCTCGCTAAAGAGACGTGGTGTAGGTTATTTAAGTGCTATCCTCGGACTCTCCGCCGAGATGCTCGGCCAACCTCTCCATCCTCTCATGTATTCCATGCCCTATCTCCTCCTCCCGTTCATCATAACATGACTCCACCTCCTCCGAGTCCTTCTCCTCCATGACCTCGTCTCCCATGGGGAAGAGGACGTTGTTCTCCTTGTCTATGTGCTCCTTGAGTAGCTCCACGTATCCCTCGCATAGCTGGATAACCCTATCGAATCCCTCTCCATGCTCCACGTATCTATCAAGAGCCTCTGACAGCCGTTTAATCAAGGTCCTGCCCATCTCATGCTCCATGAGTAGGACGCCTATCGGCCCACCCTCCCTCGGGATACCCCTCCTCTCCAAGCACGGGAAGAGGCAGACCTCCTCCTTCCCATGATGACACCTATCGATAAACGTTCTCGAAAACTCTATGAAATCCCTTAGGAAATCCACGTCAATCCTCCCACTATCTCTCATGTAGTTTATCTTGTTCTCGAGTCCCTTAACAGCCCTGAGTATGACCTCATGCTCCCTCATCAAGATGCTGGAAGGCCTAGGCATTACGCCTTGTTTAGCTGATGCGGATATTTAAACATGATAAACATAGGTAAGGCTTGATGGATGCTGTGGAGGAGGTAGCCTATAGATGTGAGCTGGCGCTGCTATTGGAGTTATCCACCACCCCTAAACCCGGCCTTGTAGATAGGCTACACGACTTCAGGGAGACCAGGTTCAGGGATTTCCTCGCATCAGCCGCATCCCTACGCACATTCCTTAGAAAGGCTGCCATGAGTAGGGGCCGGGGGCTGGGTAGAATAATATACATGGGTGCTGAGAGGTTCCTCAGGGTTCAGGGCGGAGGAAACACGCATCTGGGGGCATGGCTTCTACTCGCACCCCTGGCAGCAGCCTCAGGTATGTCGTCTAGGTTTCCAGTAAGCCTTAACGCGCTGGTGAGGAACGTCGCCAAGATTCTATCAGGCCTAAGCTGGAGGGATACTATCTGGATTTTTAGGGCTATCGCACACGTGTCCCCAGGAGGGCTCGGCAGGGTTGCGTATCTCGACGTTATGAGGGAGGAGACCTACTCGGAGATAAGAAGAGGTAGGATTAAACCCCTTGAAGCCCTTAAGCCCTACAAGGACTATGATGTGGTAGCCCATGAATGGGTTTCTAGATATGGTTGGAGTGTAGATGGAGTGAGGTTTCTTTTGAAGAGTCTTAAGGAGGAAGACGTAGACGAGGCTCTGGCCCAAACATTTCTCTGGCACCTCGCACACCATCCAGACACCCTCATCTCCAGGAGAGCTGGAAAAAACGTTGCCAGAATAATCTCGGGCATGGCCTCCGAAGCCCTAAGATCAGGAGGCATCCATACGCCTGAAGGCAGAGAATCAATAAAGAGGCTCGACAGGCTTCTTAGGAGAAGCAGGAAGCTTAGACCCGGGGCCACAGCCGATTTACTCGCATCAACTATAGCCATGGCCCTGCTAACAGGGTGGAACCCATGAAGATATGGGGCATACTAGAGGTCGAGAAGAACATCATCTATGAGGCGATAGTAACCACGTCCTCAGACTCGGGGGAGACGAACATAGCCCCCATGGGGGTAATCTTTACCGGCGAGGACTCCTTCCTGCTCAGACCATTCACCGACACCACCACCTATAGAAACCTGAGAGAACAAGGCGAGGGAGTGGTGAACATCACGAGAAACCCGGAACACTTCATACTATCCATCCTCCCCCCATTAAGGAAGGATATCGCTTTAGAGGACTCTAGGAGGGTGAAGACGTCGAGACTAAAGGATGCTGAGGCCTACCTAGAATTCATCGTGGAGAAAATAATGGAGGATGGAGGAAGGGCTGAGGTTTCATGTAAGATAATAGAGGCTTACCGGGGAGGGGAGTTAATCCAGCCATACAGTAGGGCGGCTTACGCGTTAATCGAGGCTGCGATAGCTGCTACCCGTGTCAGGGTCTTTCTGGGGAGGGAGAGGAGGTTAATAGAGCTTCTGGATGACATTGAGAGATGTAGGAGAACCGTGGTTAGGGTTGCCTCCGAGGGCAGGTTTAGGACTCTTCTGGAGAGGCTTCTCGAGGAGGTTCGGAGGATGATTGGCCACGCTTCCTCGACCTAAAGTCCCTGATAATCAGAAACAGATTCAAGACTATCAAAAGCACTAAAACTATCCTTCCATAGGGTGGGTAAATCTCCCCACGGAGGAAGAGCGAGAGAAACCCCACGCCCGTCCAGTAAGGTATCTTGAGCCCAGTCCATCTGCCGACCAGGTTCTCGTAGGGGACCGGGGACCAGAAGTCTATTCCAGGGTTTGCGTCCCCCTTCGTTATGAATCCTTCGGAGGTCTTGCCTATGGCCCTATGGACTATCAGCTCGCTTGACCCAGGCTTCCTGAACACGATTATATCCCCATCAGGCCCCGCCTTTATCTCCTCGGGCCTCACACTGTCATCGATAATTATCACGTCTCCTATGTTCAGGACAGGCTCCATGCTCCCTGTCTTGACCACCAATACGGGAACTATCCTCCCAGTCACTCCATATGACATCATGAAGACGAGTATTATGAATAGTATTATGAGGATGGATGTGAGGAGGGCGTTGACCAGGCTTCCCAGCCTCAACTCCCCTTTCATCCCCTAAATCCTAGGTATCCTTCTAGTGGGGGCAGGCCTCCTCCTTCTAGGCACGCTCTTCGAGACTAGTTTCGCTATGACGAGCCCCATTATCGCTAGGTTTATCGTAGCTGCGCTGAGGGTCATGAAGAAGGCCTCGTTTACCTCTGAGGGGAAGATTATGTTTGATACGGTGTCTTCCTTCAGGTTTAATGGGTATTCTAGCGTGTTATTGTTGGCGGTTATCTTTAGCAGGTATTCTCCCTGGGGGAGGGTCATCTCGGCGTATCCGTTCTCCCCGCTGGCAGTCTCATCGACCACTCCTTTCTCGTCCTCAGCCCTGATTATGGCCCCTGAGACGGGTTCCCCTGAGGGTAGCACTAGATTGAGGGTGAATTCATGGACCCTCGTTTCCAGGCTCATCTCCTTGCTCGGAGTGTCTAGATACACGGTCTTCTCCGCCACTTTCCTCCCCTTATACTCCACCATTATCGTTATCTCGCCTTCAGGAAGCCTGGCCTCCACGATGTTATCCTCTGAAAGGTCCTGCTCACCCACCTTTACCCCCTCAACGTATATTGTGGCGACTCCCTCGGTTAGGGGTTTTCCATCAGGCTTGACAACGCTTACGAGGAGTTTATGGACGTTGGCCATGAAGGTGAATGCGGCCTCATCAACCTTAGGCTCAAACTCCTTCGGCTCTACCTTAACCTCCTTACCCTTGTAGAGGAACGTGAGGTATATTGTTCCGTTGGGAAGGTTGCTAACCCTAACCTCCCCATTCTCATTAACCTCCACATCAACAACCATCTCGCCTACCTCAAGCCTAACCAGCCCGCCGTCCAGCGGATTCTTCGAGGAGTCAGTAAACCTGAGATTTACGTCTAAGACCCCAGGGGCATTAAGCTCGATTAGATCGATGCCTGGCTTTATTTCCAGTAGGTCGTCCATAACTTTGAATCCATGATACCATACACGGATGCGGTAGCTCATCAACGGCAGATTCTCGACCAATATGTTTCCCTCGGGGTCGCTTACACCACTTCTCTTAAATCCATCCGAGAGTAACTCGACTCTAACGTTGGTTAAGGTGGATTCGGAGTCTAGGTCAAGAATCCTCAGAATCATGTCTTTTACTGCTGCTTGAATGACTATCTCCTGGCTTGAGGAGAGGGTTATGGACTGCCGTGCCACCTCTATCCCTTCATAGTATGCTATTAAATCGTAGGTTAGGGGCAGGAGCAGGGCAGATGAGCCAACCCCGTCCTCATTTACATCAAATGACGCTATTATCTCTCCACCTGGGATGGCGACCATTATCTTACCAGGTATAGGCTCATCGTCGAGATTTCTTAGCTGAACGCCAACCCTGTAGCCTTCAGGCCTTATGTTGAGCACAAGCTCCTCTTTGTCAACCTCGACACCCTCAATCTCACCGACCTTGAGGCTCCCATAGTAAAACTCGACAACGTAATTGCTTGATGCGGGGAGGTTCTTTAGCTTGGCCTCGCCGCCGGATAACTCGAAGGGAAACTCGAATCCCTCGACCTTCATCACGCCGTTCAGGGACTCAAGCATGCTTGAGTTAGCAAACCCGGTTGAGTTCACCCTAAGGGTAACGTCATAGAACTTCGCATTAACCGACCCGTCAGCCGTATCTACCGAGACCTCATAGTCCGCAGAATATACGAGTATGTTTCCTAAGCGTATCCTTAATTTGAAGGTCTCGGTTGGGACATGGCCGAAGTTTAGAACGCCGTCCGTCGTTGTCGCCTCATCCACTAGTATGTTCCCGTATCTTAGCTCGCCGCTTAAGGGTAGATGAGGGCCTGCCATCAGGTCGGTTCCATCGGCATCATACACGGATATCTTGAGTCGAATCGCATTAACAGATATTTCGAACTCTCTATCATTTGTTACGCTAAGCTCCCTGCTATCGCTCTGATATACTATGAAGTCCTTGAATTTTGCGATGAGGTAATATGAGCCTTGAGGAACGAGGGTTAAGACCGCCCTGCCATTCTCATCCGATACATCCTCCGATATCGGCTCCTCATCCAAGTTGCCCTTAATCGAGACCGTTACGCCCTCCACGGGCAAGCCGTCCAAATCCAGAACACTGACAGTGACCTTGTAAAGCGGTAGATTGAACGTTGTCCTCACATTATCTATCGGCAGGGTGTTGAGAACTTCCTCCCCCTCATACGTCTCACCCCTAAAAATCACGGTAATACTATACCTGCTATCTATATGAACCGGCAGTGGGCCGAACTTAACTTCTCCCGAGGAGTCTGTAATACCGGTGAATCGTATAGTATCATTACGATTATAGACGATTGTGACGTTGGCGCCCTCTATGGGTATGTCTCCTCCATGGTCTTTCACAATTATCGTCCATTTACCGATAACATCGACGTTGAATTGATTGGCTTCGCTATAGTTGAAGTCATTTTTCTCATAAACCAGATTCCCAGGCGGGTAGTAGACTTTTAGTGTGTATTGTTTTGTCCTGTTTATGTCGAGTGTTACTTTTCCCTGCGAGTTGGTTGTGCCATTTGCTACTTCTGTAGAGCCTTCTAGTATCTCTACGAATGCTCCTTGGAGGGGTTGGTTGTCTAGGGTTTTTATCGTTATTGTTGATTCTGTGGCTTGTGCTGGTGTTAGGAGGGTGAGTGTTAGTAGTAGTGTTAGGGTTGCTAGTGTTATTGCGGTGGGGGTTCTCATGGTTCCTGTCTAGTTTGTTTAGGGGATATATTTATGGGGTTCTCTGATATTGGTTATATTCGAGGATTATGAGGGTGTTTCAGGAGGAGGTTCAGGTTAGGAGTAAGGGTGAGGGTGACATAATAGATATTAGTGAGAGGGTTAGGCGGGTGGTGGAGCGGTCGGGTATAAGGGTCGGCGTGGCCCAGGTCTTCGTAGTCGGCTCTACAGCAGCTGTAACCACCATGGAGTATGAACCCGGGCTGGTGGAGGACCTGCCGCAGGCTTTGGAGAGGATTGCCCCAAGGGATGCAGAGTATAAGCATCACTTGAGGTGGGGGGATTATAATGGTCACAGCCATGTGAGGGCGTCGATTATAGGGCCTAGCCTCATGATTCCTGTGAGGGATGGCGAGCCTGTGCTTGGGACATGGCAGCAGGTAATCCTCGTTGAGCTGGATGTTAGGCCGAGGAATAGGAGGATAGTGGTGACCGTTATGGGGGAGTAGGCTTGGAGGCAACGGTCTCAAGGGTCCATCTAACGGCGTTTATTATCTCCCGTAGCCTATGCTCCTCACGGAAATTCCTAACAACTATCTCCTTAACCCTGCCGTCCTCCCTTATTATCTCGTAGCTGAGTTCGTGGCCAGGCGGCAGGGTCCCCTTATTCACCCTCTCCTCGTCAGCCCGCTTCATCGCCTCTAGAACCTTCTTCACGAGGAACGATGAGAATGGGCGCATGTCCTCTGTTAGGGTTATGTTGGGGCTTACCACGAACCTTATCTCGTTGGGCGTTATGGTGACCATGGCCAGGTTTCCCCCATCCTTTCCCCTGAGCATCCTTATCCTTCCCTCCGGGCCTGGCTTAGGTCTGGGCGGGGCTATCTCTATCTCCTTCTCCTCCTGTGCAGAGGGTTTGGGGGGTTTGCGGAAGCTTCTCTTGGCAAGCTCCTCATCAACGAACTTCACCAAGTATTGTAGTAGGTTTAGCTCTTCCCTCAGCTCATCCATCCTCCTCTCGATATACTCCTTAACCCGTGCAAGCTCCTTAACATCCTCCGAGGACTCGTCAGACATTCTATACACCTGCTTGCTCGGCTGTTATTTTCTTGAGCTGATGCTTATACATTTCTACTATCTCCTTGACCGTGGTTGCGTCTTCGGGGGATTTATCGAACCTGTATCGGCCCGTGAATCTCGGGAACCTTATCGCCAGCCCATATCCCTCCTTGATGACACCCCACCCAGCTCTATGCGTCGGACTTAGGGTAATCTCCGCCCCTATTATCTCGAGGACGAGCTTAGGCTCGAACCATACGTCGGCCTCCATCCCCGTCTCCACCCTCGCATGCTTCCTCGGAATCTTGTATGGTTCAAGCATCTCCGGGAGCTTTCGCAGGTCCTCGTCGGTGAACCCGCTCCCAACCTTGCAGACCGATTGGAACACGTCTCTCTCGGGGTCGTAGGCCGCCATTAGGAGGGCGCCGTAGCTCCCGCTCCGCCTACCCCTGCCGTGGAAAGCCCCCACAACAACCAGGTCCACCGTGTCTATCATCTCGCTCTTGTAATCCCGCTTATACTTTATCCAGAGCCATCCCCTGGCACCCGCCCGATATATCGAGTTCTCCTCGATTGACTTCACCACCAGTCCCTCACACCCGGCCTCGATTGCCTCCTGGAAGAACCGTTCAAGGGATTCAGGGTCTCTCGCTATGATTGATTTGCTAAGCTTCATCCGCTCATTCTCCCTTATGATTGACTCTAGCCTCTTTCTTCTCTCTGGTAGGGGTTTGAGGGTTAGGTCTTCACCATCTAGGTAGAGTATGTCGAAGAAATAGAGTGAGACGGGGTATTGCTCCACTGCCTTGAGTATGTCGTGTTTCCTCTTCCGGTGCATCAGCTCCTGGAATGGGAGCATGTCCCCCGTGTCAGGGTCTATCGCCACAGCCTCACACTCGAGTATCGCCTCACCCGCACCCACGTTCTCCCTAACCATCTCGACAACATCCGGATATTGGCTGGTTATGTTCTCCTGCCTTCTCGAGAAGATTATTACCTTGCCGCCTGACTTGTGTATCTGCATCCTCTCGCCATCGTATTTGTATTCTGCGAGCCCTGCTCCTCCAAGCTTCTCTAGGATTTCCTCGGGGCTTGAGAGCCTCTCGGCCAGCATGGGTCGGATAGGCCTCCCAATCGTTATCTTGAACTTCTTTATTCCTTCGAGTCCCTCGGCCGCCGCCACCTTCGCCACATAGCCTATGTCAGAGCTTAGGTTATAGGCCCTCTCGAAGTATTCCCTCGTTTCTTTTCCTCCGCCGTAGAGGACCGAGAGGGCGTCGAGTATTGTCATGTCCGCAACCCCGAGCCTCAGCTTACCTGTCACTATCCTCAGGATGTATTTCGCCTCCTTCGGCTGGGAGGATGCGAGGAGGCCGCTGAGAATCTGGACACGGGTCTCCATGGCTCCTTCCCCTGACGCCTTGGCTATCTTCTCGAGGGCTGAGTAGACGTCCTGGACCGTTAGCTGCTCCATGAATAGGGTTGCCTGGGTCTTCTTGGAGAGGAGTTTCTCGCCCACCAGCCCCACGTCCCCAAGCTTACTGTATGCCTCCTGAACCTCCCGCTCGCTCGCCCCCGAGGCCAGCCTAACAGCCCTTAGGGCCAGCTTATCCGCCACCCCCAGCTCGATGCCCACGAAGGGTGGGTAAATCTCGCCGACAGTCAGGTAGACCACCTTGTCGATTATCTCAGGTGGAGTAGCCTTGAGTAGCTCTACCAGAAGGTTGGTCATCTCTATCCTGCTCGAGGTCTTCTCAATCTTCTCATAATAGGATACCAGCTCCGAGAAGAGCATCCCACCATACCGTCCCCGAATGCTCTAATAATGGTTTCGGGCCCAGGTATCATCACAGGGTTTTAGGGGTAATATCTGCGCCCCTGTTCCTAGGTCTGGAGACCACGGCCCAGTAACCCCTACTTTTAAGGGCCTCGGCAATCTCCGACGCCTCGCTCAGGCTTCCTGCCAGGCAGTAGGCTGAGGGACCCCACGAGCTCTGGCCAGCCCCCAGGGCCCCAAGCTTTTTCATTAGTCTTATGATCTCGGCGGTGGTTGGAGAGTGTAAGCCTCCTTGAATGTCTTGGAAGGCCTCTCCGGTTAGCTCGTCTATCATGGTTATGGCTTGACCGAATTCGTCGGCATCCCTTTCGACCAGGGCTGGCAGGAGCTTCATCAGGATTATTCTGGAGATTCTCTCGGAGAGGCGTTCTCTCGCCGAAAGCTCCCTGAATGCATTCTCCTCGGGTTCTCCGCTCAACCCTTTTTCGGGGCTGTTTGGGGCTGCTACCACGAACCTCCATTCCTCGGGGATTGGAAACCTGAATAGTAGTGGGGGTAGCTCATCGCCCCTCCTCCCACCATCCACCACGAGGCCGCCATACCTGAAGAGCCAGAGACCTGCACCTGACCTCCGCCCCCTACCCATAACCCTAACGATGTCCTCGAAGCTGTATCCTAGGCGGTAGATATGGTTGGCGGCCGAGGCGAGGGCTAGGGTTGTCTGGGTTCCTGAGCCGAGGCCTATGTGGGGCGGTAT
>JAHSRM010000079.1 GCA_021650775.1 Candidatus Benthortus lauensis | reverse complement strand
CGCCTCCTCCACCCCCGCCCCCAACAATACATGAATCATCGCCCCCCAAATCCGAGAAGATTGTAACCTTAAGTGATGTTGCCAAGGAGATTGAGGCCGAGAAGAGGGTTGTCCCTGAAAAGAAGGTCGAGAAAAAGATTAGGATGAGGAGTGGGAGGAGGGGTAGGCGGAGGCGTAGGAAGAGGTTTACCTGATGTCCCCCGACTCCCTCATCTTCTTATCCTCGTATGGAGCCACTATACGTCGGTAAAACTCCTGCGAGACGCATGCGAGGACCCCCATGGCCCTGTTATACTCGAAGTATCGGGGCTCATAGAGGTTCAGGAGAAGCCGGTAGATTACGTAGTTCAGCCTGCCGTCAACCCTGTCCTTCGGAGCCTTCCTCAGGGCGTCTATCAGCTGGTCGATTATGGGGTCGAGCTCCCTTCTCTCCTCCTGGGTGATATACGGCATATCTCATCACATCAAGTGGTTTATCCCGGGTATGAAGTATATATCTATGATTGAGCCTTCGGGGACCTCCTCCACTCCCTCGGGTATCAGGGTGTATGCGTCGGACCTAACCGCAACGCTGTATAGTGATGCCTCACCCATCCTAGGCTCGGCCACAAGCCCGTCCTCAGCCTCCTCAACCCTAACCCAAACAATCCTCTTAAACCCAATCCACCTTCCATGCCTTATACCCGATGCGAGCCTCGCCCTCGCCTTGAGAGCATAGGGCTTGGGACTTAATCCCTGGAGCATCCGTATAACCGGGTATGCGAGGAATGTGTATGCGCTTATCGCCGAGAGTATGTGGCCTGGAAGCATTACCACGGGCTTCCCGCCTATCACTGCGTAGCCCACGACCCTCCCTGGCTGAAGCTTGACGCCTTGAAGAAAGATTGAGGGGTTCATCTCCCTGAGTATCTCGGCCACCAGGTCCCTCTCGCTGACAGATGACCCGCCTATGACCAAGACCATGTCGCATGAGTTAAGGCCCTCCATAATCATGGAGCGTATCGCCTCCACCTCATCGGGAGCAAGTCCAAGATACCTGGGCTGGGCTCCCGCAGCCTTCAGCATGAGCTCGATGGAGTATCTATGCGTGTTCAGGGTCTTCCCCTCCTCCTCGAGATTATCCGTAAGCTCGCTTCCAACGCTCATCACGCCGACCACGGGCCTAGAGTAGACCTTAACCCTCCTGACACCCACCCTGAGCAGTAGGCCAACGTCCTGCGCCCCAATCCTGTGGCCCCTGCCCAGCAGCTTCGAGCCCGCCTTGGCGTCCCGGCCAGCCCTATCAACGTTTGCCCCAGGCTCGACTGGCGAGGAGACCTCGATGAAGCCGCCGCTAAGCGATACATCCTCCTGCTGGATAACTGCATCCGCTCCATCCGGGAGATAACCGCCCGTTAAGACCCTATACGCCTCGCCCGGATTAATCCTTCTATGGGGCTTCTCGCCAGCGGCTGCAACTCCCACAACACGTAGCCTGATTGGGTTGCTGGGCGAGGCTCCTGCTACGTCGCTGGACCTCACAGCGTATCCGTCAACGTGGGAGGAGTCGTAGGGTGGGACCGTGACCTCTGGAACCACGTCCTCGGCCAGAACCCTGCCGAATCCCTCCCAGACCCATATCTCCTCAACCCTGGGGCTTACCTTGACGTGGCTGAGAATACCCTTGACGGCATCCTCCAGCGGCGTGAAGCTCGTTATCCTCCTCATCTAGGTGTGAGTGTGGAGGGCCGTTAATTCATACTTTATCCAGCTACCACCCAGTATGTCGTATCTGCCTCCTAGGTATCCCTATCTTCTCGCCTCTCCTAAGGGGTTTGAGGGACCTTCCGAAGACCTTGACGAAGGATGACATGTCGTTTAGGACGCTTGTCCCTGCGAAGACGTCTATGTAGGGTAGGGCTGTCAGCATGCCTATCGTGAGGGGCCTGTAGCTCGGCTTGTCTGCGTATGGGTTAAGCCATATCACCCTTCCAGCCCTCTCCTTCAGCTCGCTCATAGCCCTCCTGAGGAGCCTAGGCTCACCCGTGTCCCATCCATCGCTTATGATTATCACGCTCGTGTTCTTATCGACCATCTCACCATACCTCCTGAGGAACTTGTCGAGGCAGTATCCAATCTTGGTCCCGCTTCCCCACATGTCGGCCCACCTCCACATAAGCTCCACAACCATGTCAGGCGAATGCTTGGAGAGTAGCTCGGTAACCCTAAAGAGCCTTGTGCTGAAGAGGAAGCACTCGACATTATGGGTGTATCTGCATATCGTGTGCATGGTTTTCAGGAGCCAGTCGGAGTAGCTGTCCATGGAGCCGCTTACATCCACGAATAAGACTATCTTCGTCCTCGTCTTCTTCCGCCTCATCTTAATGAACTTGAGCATCTCTCCGAGGGTTGCGTAGCTCGACCTAACGCTCTTCCATATATCTAACTCACCTTTCTTGGACCTCTCATATCTCCTGCCCTCCATCAACGCCAGCCTCCTCCTAAGCCTCCTCACAACCCTTCTGCCTTCGACGACCTCGGAGGGCTTGGGGGGCCTTAGCCTCTTGCGTGAGATGACGTCTGTCGGGCTGTAGGAGAGCTTGGTTCTCTTGCTCGCCTTGATGCTCCTCTCCCCCTTCTTGGTTAGGCTTCCCTCGGCCTCCGAGTCGCCTTTATCAGTTTGGTCTCCGCCCTCACCCTCCCCTCCACGTGAGAGGCTCTCCCCAAGGCTCCTCCCATGCCCAGCCAACTCGGCCATCAACCTATCAAAGACCATGGCGGCCTCCCTGCTCTTAGCCAAGGTAACCTTGAGAGCGGTATAGACATCCTCATGACGGGTTAGGTCGATTACCTTGAGAGCATTCGCAGCGTCTATTGTCTCGGCTACGCTGCATCTCACGCCCCTGCTTCTAAGAAGTCTGGCAGTATCAACCGCCAGCCTGACTATCTCCGCCGTCCCCGCCGTAGCCCTTCACCTCCGCCAAGATTGCCTCCACGTTCACGTTTCTTATGTCGTCGCTGCTCTTAAGTAGAACGCTTAGGGTCTCCTTAACCACCTCGGGTGTAAGCTCCTCTATCCCGAGAGCCTTTAATGCGAAGGCCCAGTCAAGGGTCTCCGAGATTCCAGGCTTCTTGAATATGTCGGGCTCCTTCCTCAGCCTTTGGACGAACTCCACAACCTCCCTTGCCAGCCTGTCGCTTATCCCAGAGACCTTAAGCTTGACTATCCTAAGCTCTTTTTCACGTGGCGGGTATGTGAGGTAGAGGTAGAGACATCTCCTTCTGAGGCCCTCCCCTATCTCCCTCGTCCTATTAGACGTAATTATGACGATGGGCTTCTTCCTGGCCTTGATGGTCCCTATCTCGGGTATCGTGACCTGGAACTCTGCAAGGAACTCGAGCAGGAATCCCTCGAACTCCTCGTCCGCCCTGTCTATCTCGTCTATTAGGAGGACTGCGGGCATGGGTCCGTCGTGGAGGAGGGCTTTTAGGAGGGGGCGCTTGAGCAGGAACTTCTCGCTGAATATCTCCTCCTCCATCTCCTCGGGGTTCTTCTTACCCTCCATCATCTTGATGTAGAGTAGCTGCTTGGGGTAGTTCCACTCATATATTGTGGAGGAGACGTCGAGGCCCTCATAGCACTGAAGCCTGATTAGCTCCGTGTCCAGCATGTCTGAGAGAACCTTGGCTATCTCGGTCTTCCCGCATCCAGGCTCCCCCTCAATCAGCAGGGGCTTCTCGAGCCTGATGGCCAGGTAGAGGGCGGTTGCTATCTCCCTGTCGGCCACATAGAGCTGCTTAGCCATCTCCTCGATTATCCTCTCGATGGTCAGCTCCTCAAGGGCCTGCATGCCCATCTTCTCAGCAAGCCCTCCTCCCCTGAGCTTAATTGATAAATCTTTCCGTTTAACCCTGGTGTCAAGTTAATAAGTGGCCCCGAGGGTGTTTGGGGCTGGAATGGGGGACCCGAAGAAGCCGAGGAAACAGTATGAGACGCCTGGGCATCCATGGAAAGCGGATAGGCTGGCCGAGGAGCTCCAGCTAGTTGGCGAGTATGGGCTTAGGAATAAGAGGGAGCTCTGGAGGGCCGAGACCATCCTCAGGAAGATTAGGGAGCACGCCCGCAGCCTCTTCGCATTGACGGGTGAGGCGAGGGTAAGGGAGGAGGGCAAGCTTATCCGGAAGCTCTACAGGATGGGGCTTGTAGGCGAGAACGCTACGGCCGACGACGTCCTGAGGCTAACCGTCAGAGACATATTGGAGAGAAGGCTCCAAACCATGGTCTATAGGCTCGGGCTGGCCAGAACCCTATACCAGGCCAGGCAGTTCATAGTCCACGGCCACGTATATGTGGGAGACCGTAAGGTCAGGTCGCCGAGCTACCATGTGATGAGGGGTGAGGAGGACAAGATTAGGGTGGCCCTCCCGATAGCCCAGAAACAGGAGTAAGGCGTAAAGTTTAGGTCGTAAAGGGTTTTAAGGCATCCAGGCTAGGGAGACACCTAGGGTTCAGGGTTCATGCTCACCGAGAGGCTCAGGATTAAGCCGGGGGTTTATGAGAGGGGTGAGTTCAGGTTCGGAGAGGCTGTGGAAGCCTTCCTCGAGGCATTCAGCGATGGGAGTGCGGGAGCAGCCCTAATCTTCATAGGGATAGTCAAGTCCTTCAGCAAGGATGGACGGGATGTGGCGGCAATAGAGATAGAGGCATACAAGGAGCATGCGGACAAGTCCATCCAGAGGATATGCGAGGAGGTTGGGAGGAAGCACGGGGTAATTGTGGGTGTATGGCATCTGGTAGGAGAGTTCGGGGTCGGCCAGCCCCTAGTAATGGTAGCAGTGGCCGGTAAGAGCAGATACGATGTTTATCCAGCCCTTATGGAGGCTGTGGAGCGATACAAGAAGGAGCCAGCCCTATTCAAGAAGGAGGTCTACGTGGATGGAAGCCACCAATGGATAACCTAACGCCTCGCAAGGTAGACCATGTGGGGTATCTCCCCGAGGAACTCTCTGAAGAATAGCTCCACCGCCCTCGGAGACCCTGGGATACAGAAAACCGCCTTACCGTTGATTACGCCTGCCGTGGCCCTCGTGAGCGCCGCCGCAGCCCCAATTTCCTTGTAGCTGAGGAAGCGTAATAGTTCGCCGAATCCCTCGGCCTCCTTCTCCATGAGGGGCCTCACAGCCTCTATGGTAACATCCCTGCTCGTAAGCCCCGTCCCGCCCATGAAGACTATCACGTCCACGTCATCCCTCCCAGCCATGCCCACAAGCCTCTCCCGAATCATCTGGACATCATCGTTGATTACCTCGGAGAGGACGATTTCATGCCCCTTATCTCTCAGCGCCTTGGCCGCAGCCTCCATGGACTCGTCCCTGAACTCCTCCCCCCGGGTCTTCGCCATGTATCTTGATGTGCTGACAGTGAAGAGTGCGAAGCGAAGCCTCTTGGGCGCATGCCCCCTATGCTCTATATGCGGGCTCCTCTCAACCATGCTTAATCTTCCTCACCACCCTTACGCTCACTATCTCTGTATGGGGATACTGGCCCCCCTCGTCCTTCTCATATCCCTTGACCACATCCCAGATGTTGAGTAGGGCTATGGACGCAGCCGTCAGGGCCTCCATCTCCACGCCCGTCTTCTCTGTCGCCTCCACCTTAACCTCCACCTCCACGCCATCATCATGGACCCTAGTCTCAACATCCACGTGCTCGAGTTTCAGGGGATGGCATAATGGGAGGAGGAAAGGCGTCATCTTGGCCGCATTAACTCCCGCAAGCCTGGCAACCTGTAGGGCATCACCCTTCTCAAGCCTCCCCTCCCTAATCCTCTCAACAGTCTCAGGCCTCAGCCTTATGAACCCCCGGGCAACAGCAACCCTCCTAACCGCAGGCTTATGCGAGATATCAACCTGCCTAATAGCCATGGGCAATCATGGGTAATTCTATGGTTTAAGCTTTGACCGGAAACACATTAATTAGGATGCTTACGCATCTGCATGCCGGGATGAGGATTCTCTGGGCTCCGTGGAGGATGGAATACATCAAGTCCGAGAAAACCGAGGGATGCATATTCTGCGTCAAGCCCAAGGAGAATAGGGATAAGGAGAACCTGATACTCTATAGGGGTGAGAGGTCCTTCATAATCCTCAACCGCTACCCCTACAACAACGGCCACCTGATGGTCGCGCCATATAGGCATCTCTCCGAGCTGGAGATGCTCGATAGGGATGAGATGACCGAGATTATGATGCTTCTCTCCAAGAGCATCGTGGCCCTGAAGAAGGAGTATAACCCCAACGGGTTCAACGTGGGCGTCAATATCGGGAGGGCTGCGGGAGCAGGAATCGAGGACCATATCCACTTCCACGTTGTCCCGAGATGGGTTGGGGATACGAATTATATGCCCGTCTTGTCTGAGACCAAGGTTCTACCCCAGTTGCTCCAGGAGACCTATGAGAAGCTCGTGAGATACTTCAGGTAGGCGGCCTACCCATAATCCTCTCATAATCCCTCCTATAGTGCTCGGACTCGGGGTCGGCGAGCAGGCTAACCCTACTCGCCTCATCATCAACCACGTGGACGAATCCTAGGAGTCTTCTTAGCCTGTCTGCGAACTCCCTTATCTCCTCCATGCTGGGCATGGCGGTTCTTGGAAGTCTCTTCTGGGACTCTCCCACATGCATGTATCCCTTACACTCAACGAAATCTGGGCCGGCTACCCGTATCAGCTCAGCGTATTTCTCGGGGTCCTTCATGGTGTATCCCTTCACTAGGGTTAGCCTGATTACCTTCCTGCACTTGAACCTCCTCATCAGCTTGATGCTCTCCATGAGTTTCTCCCAGCTATCCCTTATGAGGGGGTTGCAGGTCTTGACGTGGGTCTCCTTGTCAGGTCCATAGAGGCTTATGTAGAGGTTGGTTGGCTCGGAGTCCCTCTCAAGAAGCTCCCTAAGCCTCTCGGGATACGTTCCATTAGTTACCAGGAACGCCGTCATGCCCCGTTGCTTGATTATCTTGATTAGGTCTGCGAGGTATGGGTAGGTGGCTGGCTCACCGTCGAGGGATATGGCCACGTGCTTAGGCTTCATGGCTTCCTCGAACATCTCCCTCCTGACCCTTGGGTTGCCCTTGAAGCCCGAGAGAAGCTGCCTCTGCTCCCTAATCATGGCCTCAACTATCTCCTCGGGCTTATCCCACATACCCGAGTAGGCCTCAACCCTATTGATTGTATGGAACCTCCAGCAGAACCTGCACATGAGGTTGCAGAACTGGACGCTTGGAGTCATCTGGATGCATCTATGGCTCTCTATGCCATACCATCTCTTGTAGCAGTGCCTCCCATTCCTCAGGGCCTCCTTGGTCCAGTGGCAGACCTTGACCGCCGAGTGCCTACCTACTATGCGGTAGCCCGTCCTCTTAAGCCTCTCAAGAGCCTTGACCTCCTCCCTGACGCCCTTGAGTGCAGGTAGCTGGGCCAAGTCCGATGCCAAGGATAGAAGTAGGGGATTTTAAGCCTTATCCCCTAACACTCAATATTTCATCTAAAAGCCTGTGTGTCGAGGCCGCAACGGCCGCAAGCCTCTCACCGCTCATTATGGAGGAGTCCCTGTCCCCTCCTATGACCTTGTAGTGGCCTCCCGAGAGCTCCAGGAGGAAGGCTGATGCTATGAAGTCCATGAACCTGAGTGTTCGGCCGAGGCAGACGAAGGCGTCGGCCCTGCCCTTGAGTATCTGGGCTAGCTCGAGAGCCGCTGAGGAGAAGAACCTGGTATCCTTGGCCTTGTCTATGACCTTGAGGGCCCAGTCCCTTCCCTCCGGCCTGAAGGAGCCGTGGTCTATGAAGACGAATGCCTCGGAGAGCTTCTCGACCCTGCTGAGAACGGGTTTCCCGCCATCCACTATTACTTCTCCCCCCAGCTCTCCAAGGAACATCTCACCGCTGACGAGGTCCACTACGCCTGCGGCCACTATGTCCCTGACCCTCTCACCCCTCGCTATGGCTATCGCAGTCGAGTAGAAGGGTAGGCCTCGGGCGGCGTTCTTGCTTCCATCCACGGGGTCTATCACGACATAATACTCTGGGTTCCCGAATCTCCTGACGCCCATCTCCTCGGACGCTATCACTACGTCGCCCAGCCTGGTCTTCAGGGTCTCGACTACCGCCGACTCCACATCCACGTCAAAGGTATAGGATATGTCTCCATACGCTCCCCTCTCAAGGCTCCTAACACCCCTGCTAAGCGAGTCCCTCGCCGCCCTCCTAGCCTCCTCCAGCGCCTCCCTCAAAACATCAACCAAGCTCATCTTAAATCATCTTCACCTGCTCCAACGGCCTAACCTTCACCACATCCTTGTTGAAGAGGTTCTCAGGCTCCTCGCCCTTAAGGACCTTGACTATCCCGGTCGCCGCAAGCTCCGCCATCTTAGCCCTAGTGTCGTATGAGGCGCTCGCTATATGTGGTGTTAGGACGACATTGTCAAGCTCGAGTAGGGGGCTGTCCATGGGAAGAGGCTCCTTCTCGAAGACGTCCAGGCCTGCGGCCGCTATCCACCTCTCCTTCAAGGCCCTGGCGAGCGCCGCCTCATCGACCACAGGCCCCCTCGAGGTGTTAACCAGAATCGCGGTGGGCTTCATGAGCTTCAGCTCCCTCTCGCCTATCAGCCCCCGTGTCTGCGGGGTAAGCGGGACATGAATCGAGACGAAGTCGCTTCTCCTCAGCAGCTCGTCTAGCTCCACATACTCTATGCCCATGCTCTCCTCCACATCCCTCCTCCTCACCACATCATAGTAAAGCACCTTCATATCGAATCCCCGAGCCCGCTTGGCAACCGCCAGCCCTATCCTGCCCAGACCCACTATTCCAAGGGTCTTGCCGTGAACATCGTGGCCAAGCATCATGGTGGGAGCCCACTGAATCTTCCAGCCCCCGCTCCTAACCATCTTATCGGCCTCCACCACCCTTCTCGCCGCAGCCATCAGGAGGGCCCACGCAAAATCGGCGGTGGTGTCGGTCAGAACCCCGGGAGTATGAACGACATATATGCCCTTTGATGTAGCATAATCAACATCTATGTGGTCAACGCCTACACTCATCGTCCCAACAACCCTGAGCCTAGGCGCCGAGTCCATCAGCTCCTTATCTATCTTCTCGCTTAGGGTGCAGTATATTGCGTCGACGTCCTTGACCGCTGCTAGGAGCTCCTCCCTGCTTGGAGGCGGCATCTCCTTCCTATACCTAACCTCACAGCACTCCTCCAGAATCTTGATACCGTTCTCGGGTATCTCCCTAGCAACATATACTACGGGCTTCACTTCCTCCCCACCTTACGTTTCCTACTTTTAGCAGACTCAGATTCAAGGATTTCCCTCGCCCTCTTATAGAGATTGGGCCACCTCCTAGACAACTCACGCTCCACGATGGCCGCCAAGACCTCGCTCATACTAAACCTAGGAACCACGCTCTTCCAATAATTCAGAACAACACTCGCAACAGGAGAATAAAACGCAAGCCTAGGACGCCTCAAAGCAACCTCCACAGCCTCCCTCAAAGCCCCCTCATCCACCTTACTCTCACTCTTCCGACCCCCCTTCCTACCACGACTCTTCCTAGAACCCATAAGGTAAACCTTAAACAAACAACCATTAAACTTTTACCCAAGTTTAATCCTATAAAAACCGAAATCCAATACAAAAAGGATTAATCAACCCTCCCTAATCCAAAACAAAACGAATAAACAAGACATCACCCACAACCCCGCAAAAATACCACACCAATAATTCATGAAAAATCGCCTGAAACCCTTGGACTCGGAGGCGAATCCCTTGGGAGTCTTGTAGTTGTTTTGATAATCCCTTTCTTATGGGATTGGGTAGTTTTAGCAATCTTGCTTTTTGTTTGCGTTTAAGGTTTATGGTTGATGGTTTACCTTTTATCTTTGATGGTTTACCTTAATGTCGGGCATAGTTTTCTGGGAATGTGTGTTTTGGGAAGGTTTTTATCCTGGTTTTTGGGTTTGTTTGGTGGTCTTGGTTTCTCGGGAGGATGTTTTGAGGGTTTTGAGGCGGGTTGTTGACCCTGAGTTGAGGGTAGATGTGGTTAGTCTTGGTATGATTAAGGACTTGAGGGTTGAGGATGGTAGGGTTTCTTTTACCTTTGAGCTTACGACGCCTGCCTGCCCGTTGAGGGAGGATTTGGTCAGGGCTGTTAGGGAGGCTGTAGAGTCTATTCCAGGTGTTAATGGGGTTGATGTGAGGGTCTCGGCCAGGGTTAGGCAGTGGGCTCCCCCGGGTAAGGCCCCGATACCGGGTGTCAGGAACGTGTTCGCTATCGCGAGTGGTAAGGGTGGCGTCGGGAAGACCACTGTAGCGGTTAACTTGGCTATGGCCTTGGCTAGGATGGGTGCGGGTGTTGGGATACTTGACGCAGATATCTATGGGCCCACCGTTCCCAGGATGGTTAGGGTTGTTAGGCGTCCGGAGACGAGGCAGGACAACAAGATTGTTCCGGCGGAGACCGAGCTTGGCGTCAAGGTTATGTCCTTCGGCTTCATGGTCCCCGAGGATGCGCCTGTTATCTGGAGGGGGCCTCTGGTTGGTAAGGCTGTAACCGAGATGCTTGGAAGCGTGGTCTGGGGAGAGCTTGACTACCTGGTGGTGGACCTTCCACCCGGGACCGGCGATGCGGCGTTAAGCCTCGCACAGACCATACCGCTCACAGGCGTAGTAATCGTTACCACTCCTCAGGATGCCGCTCTAAAAATAGCCGTCAAGGCCCTCAACATGTTTAGGAGCCTGAAGGTGGAGGTTCTCGGCGTGGTGGAGAACATGAGCTACTTCGTCTGCCCCAACTGTGGAGAGCGTGTCGATATATTTGGGCATGGAGGTGCGAGGGCGGCGTGCGAGAGGCTGGGAGTGGATTTCCTAGGAGAGGTGCCCCTCATACCCGAGATAAGGAAGTATGGAGACCTCGGGAGACCTATAGTTATGGCCGAGCCGGACTCCCATGCCTCAAGGGCCTTCATGGAGATTGCTTCCAGGATTGCTGGGAAGATTAGCGTGCTGACTATGAGAAAGGGGGAGGGTTAGGTCTCCTCCACGAAGTCGGATATCTTGGGTATCTGGGGTGGCAGCCCCTTCCTCTTCCTTATCTCCTGTATCACCTTATCCCTTATTGAGGCTGGGACAGGCTTCCATGCATGGAACTCCGTGGCCCAGAAGGCCTTACCCATGGTGGCGCTGCGCATGGCCTCGCTGAGGTCGAAGGTCTCGGCCGCAGGTATCTCGCCCACGACAACCGTTATGTATTCCTGCTGCGTGACGTTTATCACCCTTCCACGTTTGCTGCTTATCACGCTTGTTACTGCTCCCATCATGTCCGGGGGAACCTTCGCCTCTATCTTGAGGACAGGCTCCAGGAGTATCGGGTCTGCGCTCAGTATGCTGGCGTAGAGGCTTCTCCAGGTTGCTGGAGCTATCTGGGCATACCCCCTGTGAACCGGGTCCTCATGGAGCTCCACGTTAACCAGTATCGCCTTGACTCCACGCATGTTCTCGGCCGCTAGGGGCCCCTCCTGCATGACCCTCTGGAACCCTCCTATAATCATGGCCTTGGTCTCCTGGAGGTATTGGGCTCCCTTGGTCATGTCTACTAAGATGTTGCCCCTCGGGTCTATTGTCCAGACGCCCCTGGCCATGTCGGCGTCCCATCCATGCTCCCTGAGAATCTTCGCTATCTGCTTCCTGTCCATCTCGTCGAATAGCTCTCCCTTCCGTATCAGCTCTATTACCTCCTCCTCTAGGGGCTCGACCTGCATGTAGATTCTGTTGTGCCTGTTGGGGGACTTGCCCTCGAAGACCCTTCCCTTCTTGGTCACGGTCTCCCTGTAGAGTATGATGGGCTTGCTGGCCACGACCTCTATCCCCGCCTTCGCAATCCACGTCAAGGCTATCTCCAAGTGAAGGGTCCCCATCCCGCTGATTAGATACTCGCCTGTCTCCGGCCTAACGGTCGTCACGAGGGTCGGGTCCTCTATCGAGAGCTTGTTGAGGAACTCCACGAGCTTCGGTAGGTCCCTGCTATGCTTGGGCTCCACCGAGATTGTTACCACGGGCTCCGAGACGTAGTGGAGGGACTCGAAGGGAACGGTCTCAACCGATGCGAGCGTGTCTCCTGCCCTGGCCTCATCTATCCCGAGCAGGGCCGGGATGTTGCCCGCTGGAAGGACGCCGACTATCTCCCTGTTGGGGCCCATGTAGACGGTTACCTGCTGTATTCTCTTCTTGATGTTCCTCCCAACAATCAGTATCGTGTCTCCCTCCTTCACGGTCCCGCTGAAGAGCCTCCCAGTAGCCACCACTCCAGCCTGCGGGTCCACCTTAACGTCCGTCACAGCCATGACGGTCGGCCCATTCTCATCGCAGTTGATCATCGCTTGGCCTACCTCGCTGTCGAGCGGGCCCTTCCATATCTTCGGTATCCTGTATTTCTGGGCCACGTGGGGCGGCGGGTGATGGTTGATTACCATCTCGAGTATGGCTTCGTGGAGGGGCGTGTTCTCCCTCAGCCAGTCTATATCGTTGTTGGCGAAGGCCTTCATGACGTCGCTGAACTTTATCCCCTTCTTCTGGGCCTGCCTCAGGGTGAATCCCCACCTATCCTTGGCACTTCCGATGGCCACGCTCCCATCCTGGAAGCTAACCTTCCACTTATCCCTATACTCAGGCTCAGCATACATCTCTATGAGCCTATTGACATCCAAGACTATTCTGCCCAGGGTCTCCTGTATCTTCTCTGGTGTGAGGCGGAGCTCCTTGATGAGCCTGTCAATCTTGTTGATGTAGAGGACGGGCTTCACCCTCTCTCCAACCGCCTGCCTGATAACAGTCTCGGTCTGGGTCATGACGCCCTCGACGGCATCCACGACAACCACGGCGCCGTCAATCGCCCTGAGAGCCCTCGTGACCCTGCCGCTGAAGTCCACGTGGCCTGGGGTGTCTATCATGTTGATGATGTAGGGCTTGCCGTCCATCTCGTAGTAGAGGGATATGTTGGCCGCCTTGATGGTCATCTGACGCTGCTGCTCCTCCTCCAAGTAGTCCAGCGCTAACGCTCGGCCTGCCAGGGTTGGTGAGAGTAGACCCGCTGCGGCCAGGAGAGAGTCGGTCGTAGTCGTCTTCCCATGGTCCACGTGGGCGATTATCCCAATGTTCCTAATCTGGTCCTTCTGCTTAAGAATATCCAACACTTCCGAGATCTTCTTAACACGCGGCATGCTTCCTCACTCTAGCCCCTTCTCCGCCCAAGTCTTCGGGTATCCTTTAATAAATATTGCTATCCCCTTAGGGGAGGTCTCTCTTCAATCATCTTTGTCGGGTTTTCTCATGAGTTTCTTGTAGTCTTCTCTGGCTGGGACGAATATGTCGAGGACTGTTACCTGGGTTAGGGCTTTGAACCCGTGTCTCTCCGAGGGCCTTATCGCATATGAGTCCCCCTCCTCCACCCTCGTCTCCTTACCTTCGCCGTCTATGAAGACGCCCTCACCCTCGAGGACGACGCCGTATTGGGCCTCGGGGTGGTCGTGGACGGGGACCTCGGCTCCAGGCCTGAACCTGAAGAGCGCTAGGAGGCAGCCCTCGTCCCATGCCAGGGGGAGCATCTCCACGCCCTCGAACCTGCTCTCCACCCACTCCGACCTCCTCCAGACACGGACCATGCCCCCACCCAGTATCCAAGGATGGATAACTCTTTCCCCACTTTCACCCCCCTCTCAAAGATATATGGGGAAGGGCGGCAATCCTAGTCCTGGGTTGCGGGAAGGGGTCAGCCTAAGGATTACGGCCAGGTTTCCTCCGGGCGAGGGAGGGGGCTGGGAGAGGGTAGCCGAGGCCCTATCGGCTTCGGGCTTCAGGACCTGGGATAGGGGTGCCGAGAGGGAGGGATGCGTGGTGGAGTATCTCGGCTCAAGCATGGAGGGAGACGAGGTCCTCATGAGGGTTAAGGTGGATAAAGGCGAGATGCTGGACGAGATTGTCGAGGCCCTCCTACCACCATGCTGGTACCTCGACATATACTATGGATTTAGGGGCGAGGATGCCTTAACCCTGAGCAGGAAGCTGGGTATAGTCTCGGGTAAAGCCGTGAAGAAGGTCGAGGGCGTGGATTTGATTTTGGAGTATTTTCCAGGGCCTGGGCGTCTCGTCGTCTCCTACCGGGTTGGATGGGATAGGAGGTGGGGTGACAGGCTCTCCAAGATTCACAGGTTTCTTCTCTCCGGGGAGAGGGGCAAGAGTATTTGGGGGTGGATTAGGTGAGTGAGGAATATAAGAGGGAGCATGTGTTCGGCCTCGACTACGGGACAAGCGACTTCAAGTATGGGCCGATAACCCTTGGCGAGGAGCCTGAGGTCGTCGAGAACAGGGGGTTCTTCATAGACCGAAGCTCCCTCATGGCGAGGATAATGAACGTGGATAGGGAGGTTATAGTTGGGAGGGATGTCCCACTCTATCTCGAGGCACGCTCATCCCTCTCAGAGCGGCTAATCTACCCCATGAGGAACGGCCTGATAGAGAAGGATGACGAGAAGGCGTGGAGAGTGGTGAAGGAGCTCACGAGATATGCACTCCAATCTTTCACACCTGAAGGAGAGTTCCAGGGATACTATGCGGTTGCCAGCTTCTCGATAATAGCCCCCAGATACATGTATGAGAGGTTCTTCCAGATTCTCAGGGAGATTAACGAGGAGCGGATATACGTTAGGTCCGCCACAATAATTCCCCAGCCCTTCGCAGTCGCAATAGCCCATAAAACCCCTACATGCGTGGT
>JAHSRM010000109.1 GCA_021650775.1 Candidatus Benthortus lauensis | reverse complement strand
GGCCTGACCCACGAGAACGCCGAGAAGCTGCTTGAGGCCGCCGACGGAGCGATAGTGGGGACCTACTTCAAGGTGGGTGGCATAACCCAGAACCCCGTGGACCCCGAGAGGGTTAGGAGGCTGATGTCGAAGGTTAAGGAGATTAGGGCGAAGACCCGTGGATAAGGGGTTGGACGTAGTCGTTCTAGGGGACATAAACATAGACTTGGTGTTCTTCGTGGAGGAGGCCCCTCAGCCTGGGGGGATGTCGGTAGCGAGGGAGTTCCAGGAACATCATGGAGGCGTTGGAGGAAACATAGCATCGGCCCTCGCAAGACTCGGCGTCAGGGTCGGGTTGATGGGAGCCGTGGGCAGGGACGTCTTCGGCGAGAGGGCCTTAAAGGCTCTAAGGGCCGTGGGTGTCGATACCTCCAGGATCATCGTTCTGGAGGACCATACAGGGTTGATGAGCGTGGCCGTAGATAGGAGGGGTGAGAGGTCGATAGTAGGCTCACGTGGAGCCAATGCGTCAAGGGAGCTGGGGGAAGAAGACCTTGAATATGTCTCGGAGGCGAGGCACCTCCATGTCTCAGGATACCAGATGCTCAACCGTGATGGAGGCTCCTCGGCCCTTAGGCTGCTCAAGTATGCGAGGGATGCGGGGCTGACTGTCAGTATGGATATGGAGGGTGCGGCCTTCTTGAGCAGGGTGGGTGAAAACCTTAGGGGGCTCCTGACCCATGTCTTTGCAAATAGGTGGGAGGCGGAGGGATTCACTGGCACGGGTGATGAGGCCGAGATGGCTGGGAGGCTTAGGATGGAGCTTGAATCCGATGTGGCCGTGGTTAAGTTGGGTGAGAGAGGGTGTGTGGTGGATTGGGGTGAGGGGGCGAGGCATGTCCCAGCCTTCAAGGTAAGGGTCGTGGACTCGACAGGAGCTGGAGACGCATTCAACGCAGGCTTCATCTACGGCATCCTGAAGGGGCTCAAACCCCATGAATCGGCTTTAATCGGCAACGCCATGGGAGCCTACAAGTGCTCGGGCTTCGGGGCCAGGCATCACCCAACCCCAGAGGAGCTCTCCCAGATGTTTCCAGAGGTCTCCAAGCTCATCCAACGATAATTATCTGGAATATCGTGTGGGATATGAAGAAGACCACGAGGGTTATGAGGGCCGCCGTGGATGCGTTCAACCTCCTGCCATAGGCTGTTAGGGCTGCGAGGAATGGCAGGGAGACTCCCTGGGCTATTATGAGGAATGCGTCCCTCACCTGGTAGTATGCTGGTGTCCCTGGCTCCGGGATTAGCTGGAGCTTGAAGAGCTTGTCCAGGCTCAGTATCGCTGGGAAGAGCATCAGGGGTAGGATTGCGACCACTGTTGAGAGCATGAACCTTATCTCGTCTCCAAGGGCGCCGAATCCTTGGGAGCGAAGCCTCTCAGCCAGGCTCTCCCCCTCACCCCTACTCCACAGGACGCCTGAGAAGATTATCGAGAGGACGGTTATCAGGAGATATAGTATGACTATGTTTAGCCCGAGTCTCAGGGTTATGAGTATGGGGTTGGGTGAGCTGTTGTAGAAGTGGAGGAGCAGGGGGTAGGTCTTGGTGTAGATTAGGAGGACTGCTGAGAGGGCGAAGGAGAGCAGCGGGAGTGAGACCCTCACGCCCACGGACTCGTAGATTGGCGTGTAGAGCCAGAGGGGGAAGAAGATGTTCCCGAGGATTGTGGCCGCCTTGCTCTGGCTCCTCGGCCTCAGGACATCCGCCGACACATCCCCCCTCTCCTTCAAGGCCTTATACACCCTCAAGCCATCCTCGGTCAAGGTATAGTTCCTGTCCTTATCCTGCTCCACAAGCCCCTTGAGCTGCCTGAGGTTATAGTATAGGGAGCCTGTGCTAATCTTCAGGCTGTCACGGAGGGCTGTGGCGCTAATCCTCCCCGCATCCCCTATGGCCAAGATTATCCTCCGCCTCGTCCTATGCCTGAGAAGCCAGATGAGCTCGTCCTCCCTGCCTCTGTCGATGGCCGCTAGGAGCAAGGGCGGGGCACCTTTACTTGGAGTTGAATCCTGTCTTTAAAAACTTAGCCTATGGGCTTCCATAACTCTTGCTTAAATAATTGTATGAACCATGTCTTATCCAGGTAGGTGTAGTGGGTTCCATGAGTTGGACCGAGGACAGCGTAGTGTTCCGTGGGGCGATTAGGAGGAGTGGGAACAGCCTGGTAATCACGATTCCAGCCGAGCTGAGCCAGAGGTTCCTCCTAAGGGAGGGCCAAGAGTTCGTAATCTACGGCCTCGGAAGGAGGCTTCCAGAGTTCGAGGGAGCACTCCAAGTCTACCTCGGATACTTCGTGGTCCATGAGAAGGCTCCCTCGGCGCTCTTCAGGATACGGGTTCCCGATGGAGGTGAGCAGAGGCTCCAGGAGCTCCTGAGGCGTATTAGGGACGAGTTTCTGCCGAGCAGGGTCATGTATCGTGGTGGAGGAGGGGAGGCGGAGGCCGAGCTCATCTTCGGGGCCATAACCGAGAAGGGTGTGAGGAGGCCTAGGAGTGAGAAGGAGGTCGAGGAGGCCGCCTCGGCAATAGAGTTCACCCTGAGGTCCGAGGGCTTCGAGGTCCTCGAGAAGAAGCTTGGCCACAGGATAATAGAGTGGAGGACCGTGGACCCTGCCTCAATCTCCAAGGCATCCTACAGGCTTACAGAGGTCATCAGATGGTCTTGGGAGATTTGAAGGGGTGTGTGGGATGGTTAGGCTGATAGCCGACCTCCACCTCCACAGCAAGTATGCTGGAGCCACATCCCAGCGCATGAACATACCGGAGATAACATCGTTCGCCAGGGTGAAGGGCCTGAATCTTCTGGGAACAGGGGACGCACTCCACCCGAAGTGGCTCGAGGAGCTGAGAAGGGACTTGGAGCCCCTTGGCGATGGACTCTATGCTCCCAGGTCTGGGGGTGAGGGGGTCTACTTCGTCGTCCAGGTGGAGGTTGCCACCATACATGAGTATGGGGGGAAGTCGAGGAGGATTCACCACGTCATCTTGATGAGGAGTCTGGAGGTTGCGGAGCAGGTCTCAGAGGCGCTCTCGAGGTATGGGGATATGGGCGTGGACGGTAGGCCGGTTCTCTCGGTCAGGCCGGCCGAGATGGTTGAGCAGGTAATGGAGATAGACCCCCACAGCATAGTCTTCCCAGCACATATCTGGACGCCTTGGTGGAGCATGTTCGGTGCGAGGAGCGGGGTGGACCGTGTAGAGGAGTGCTATGAGGACCAGACCAAGCATATCCACGCCATCGAGACGGGGCTCAGCAGCGACCCGCCCATGAACTGGAGGGTTAGCCAACTCCACCGCTACACGATACTAAGCTTCTCCGACTCCCATAGCCCCTACCCATATAGGCTGGGGAGGGAGGCCGTGGTCTTCGAGCTGAGAAGACCCAGCTACAGGGAGCTGGAGGAGGCGGTCAGGACGGGAAAGGGGGTTGAGCTAACGATAGAGGTCCCTCCATCCTATGGTAAGTATCACTGGTCGGGCCACAGGGCCTGCGGTGTGGGTCCCATCCCGCCCCAAGAGGCGAGGAAGATGGATTACAGGTGCCCTGTCTGTGGGAGGAAGCTAACCAAGGGCGTGGATGACAGGGTTGAGGAGCTGGCGGACAGGCCGCCTGGCTACCGTCCCGAGAACGCCTCGGACTTCATCTACCTAATCCCCCTCCAGGAGCTCATAGCCCTGAGCATGGGCATGGAGACAGGCTCGGAGTCCAGGCTCAACACGAGGAAGGTCCTCAAGGAGTATGACAAGCTTGTGGAGAGGTTCGGCAACGAGTTCAGGGTCCTCCTAGACGCCGAGCCTGGAGAGATAGCCGAGACCTCATCACCTAGGCTCGCAGACCTAATAACAAAGATGAGGAAAAACCAGCTCAAGATAATCCCAGGATACGACGGAGTCTACGGGAGAATAACCCTGGAGGAAGAGCCTCCAAAGAAAACCCACAAAAGCCTCGACGAATACCTATAACACTGGGGCCCGTAGCTCAGCTTGGATAGAGCGTCGGCCTTCGGAGCCGGAGGCCCCGGGTTCAAATCCCGGCGGGCCCGTGGCTAGGTTTCTGCCTGGGGTGGTGTTCAGCGTCCTCGTTGCCCCGAGATTATTGTTGTTGCTAGGGTTGCTGTTATTGTTCCGAATGTTGCTGTTGCTAGTGCTAGGTGGGTTGCGGAGGAGATTGCTTCTAGGTGGAGTTTGACGACTATCATTCCCACGAGTATCTGGGCGATTAGGAGGATTAGTGTTAGGGTCGCCAGCCCCACTATCGCTTTCTCGCCTCTGTGCCTCGCCCACGCATAGGTCGTCATGGATAGTGTGAAGACTCCGGCCATCATGGCGGAGACCCTGTGGCTGTATTCTAGGAGGACGAAGGGGTTGAGAAGGTTGGGCGGGATTATGTAGCCGTTGCAGGTGGGCCAGTCGGGTCCGCAGGCCATCCCCGCCCCAAGGGCCCGTGTATATGCTCCCAAGACTATGACGAGGTATATCGTTATGGTTGCTAGGGTGGTTAGGAGGGTTATCCCACGCATTACTCCTCGACCACTATCACTCCCCACATACCTAGCTCGAGGTGCCCTGGAACCGTGCAGATGTAGTAGTATCTCCCCGGCTTGTCGATTACCTTGAAGATTGTCTCTCCTTCTTCTCCGGCTGGGACGGGTCTGGCGCCTGTTCCCACGAAGGCTCCCTGGAAGAGGGGCTGGGCGTCTCTGTCGAGTTCGGGGACTATTGCGAAGGAGTGCGGTATCTTGCCCACGTTCCTAACCACTATCTTCACAATCTCCCCATCCTTTATCCTTATGACAGGCCCCGGCGATGTTAGGTTCTCCGGGTTTAGGCCGAATGCGAAGGTTGTCCCACCTACCTCCCCCATGTATAGCTCTATGACCTTGCTGGGTTCTAGTCCTTGCTGAGGTGGGGGTGATTCAAGCCTGGGCTGGATTGGGAGGACCAGGACTGCGGCCACGCCCGCTAGGAGCAGGACCCCCACGATTCCCAGGAGCACTAGGACTAGCCTCTGGCCTGCCATGTGCCTCACCCTATGCTGTATAGAATACCTATTATCTCTCCGGAGCTTGCCAGGACTAGGACTACTAGGAAGAAGATTGCGCCTAGGGCCAGGTATCCAAGAGGCTTTGGCTCGTGGCGTAGGTGCTGGTAGTATAGGGCTATGAGGACCGCCTTGAAGGCTGCGAGGACTATTATGGAGGAGAGGGCTGCAACCAGCGGTATCTCTAGGGCCACGAACACGGCCTCCATTATGGTCATTGAGACGAGGGCGAGCCAGACCGAGAAGAGGAAGACCGCCTTACCCACCTCATCCACCCCCTAGATTAGGTAGAAGAGCGGGAAGAGGAAGACCCAGACGATGTCCACGAGGTGCCAGTAGAGGCCCGTGTTCTCCACGGCCGAGTGATCCTCCCTGCTGAAGCCCCCGGCCCTAGCCTTCAGGATAAGGTATAGTATCGCCACCAGCCCTGCGGCAACGTGGACTCCATGCGCTCCGGTCAGGACGTAGTAGGTTGCAGCCGGGAGGTTGGCCGAGGGTATGAAGCCTTCTGCCGCCAGCTTGGACCACTCGAAGGCCTTGATCCCGAGGAACCCTAGGCCGAGGATTAGGGTGGCTGTGAGCCACATCTTGAGGTCTTTGAGGCTCCCGTTCCTTATGGCCTCCAACGCCAGGGCCATGGTTAGGCTGCTTGTCAGGAGTATGAGTGTGTTGAGTAAACCTATTCCTAGGTCGTGGAGCTGGGGTGAGGGTGGCCAGAAGGCCGACCTGGTCCTGACGTAGACGTATGCCGAGATTAGGGAGCCGAAGAGCATGATCTCGGAGGTTAGGAAGACCCATGTGCCGAGCTTCTCCTTCCCCACGCCCTCGAAGGGCCATCGCTCACCCCTCTCGCCCTCAGGGGCCGCAAACCTGTCGAGTATATCGTCCTTGAACCACTTGGCGAGGGAGACCGCCAGTATAACGGCTCCGAGCAGGGCCAGGGGTAGGGCCACGACCAGGCCGAGGAAGAGGATTGCTGCTCCGAGGCTCAGGGTCATGGGTAGGATTGTGTGATGCTCCTTGGGTCCAGGGGGCATGGGTGCTCCATTAAACATTAGGACGCCCTTGGACATGTCGGGTAGTGCGTCGAAGTTGTGGGCCGGGGGAGGTGAGGGAATCGTCCACTCGAGGGTCCACCCCTTCCACGGGTTCGCCCCAACCACGGGGCCTGAGACCAGTCCTCTTCCAAGGTTTATGAAGAGTAGGAGTGTAGAGAGGCCGAAGATGAAGCTGCCTACCGTGGCTATCTGATTAAAGATGGTCCAGCCCGTGTCAGCCGGATACGTGTAGACCCGCCTCGGCATGTCTACTAGGAAGTGCATGGGGAAGTAGAGGAGGTTGAAGCCTATGAAGGAGATTATGAAGTGGAGTTTCCCGAGCTTCTCGCTATACATCCTGCCCGTCATCTTGGGGAACCAGTAGTAGAGGCCTGCGAAGAGTGCGAAGAGCACAGTCCCAGCCATCACGTAGTGGAAGTGGGCCACGACCCAGTATGTTCCCCTGAGGGCGTAGTTGAGGGCTATGGATGCATTGTATACTCCCGAGAACCCTCCTATTATGAAGAGGGTTATGGAGCCTAGGGCGAAGAGCATGGGCGTCCTGAACCGGATGGCTCCGCCCACCATCGTGGCTATCAAGTAGACCGCAACTATCTCGAAGGGCAGGGATATGGCTATGGTTGATGCGCTGAATATCTTCTTGATTATCGGGTTCACCGTGGTGTTGAACATGTGGTGGACCCAGACCAGGAAGCTGATGAGGGTGGCGGCTGACAGCGCCCCTAGTATGAACTTCCTGCCGTAGAGGGGTCTCCTGGAGAATGTGGGGACTATCTCGAAGAGTATCCCGAGGGCTGGTGTGAGGACTATGTAGACCTCAGGGTGGCCGAAGAACCAGAAGAGGTGCTCCCAGAGCAGGTCCCCTCCCTCGACCGACGTGTAGAACATGGTTCCTAGAATCCTGTCGGCTCCGAGCAGGATTATTCCGACGGCCAGGGGCGGGAAGGCGAAGAGCATCATAATCACGGTTAGGAGTATGCTCCAAGTGAACATGGGCAGGTTTCTCCAGGTTATCCCGGGAGCCCTCATCCTAACGATAGTCACTATGAAGTTTATGGTTCCAATAGTTATGGATGCTATAAGCATGAGTAGGGCTAGACCGCCTAGGGTCATCCCGGGCTGAGGCGTATACTTGGCCGTGTTTAGGGGTGCGTAGACCGTCCAGCCCACATCGGGGGCCCCTCCAGGGAGGAAGAAGGATGAGACTGCTAGGAGGCCGCTGAATAGGTAGAGCCAGTAGCTTAGGGCGTTTAGCCTCGGGAAGGCCAGGTCCCTTGCACCTATCTGGATTGGGACGAAGTAGTTTGCGAATGCGAATGCCATGGGCGAGACTACCCAGAGAACCATTATCAGCCCATGCATGGTTATTGCTTGATTGAACTTGGAGGGTTCGAGGAAGTCCATGCCAGGTGCGGTGAGCTGCACCCTGAATAGTAGGGCCAGGATTCCCCCCGCTATTAGGAAGTAGATTGAGGTGATTAGGTATAGTATTCCTATGTCTTTGTGGTTTGTTGTGGTGAGCCATCTCTTGAGTGAGAATCCTTCCTCCATCTTATCCACCTCCCGACATGGATTCAAGCCATGACTCGAACTCGGACTCGCTTACAACCTTCATCTTGGCCGCCATGAGCGCGTGCCCCACCCCGCATAGCTCATAGCATCTAATCCAGTATTCGCCCTCCTTCATGGGCTGGAGCCAAATCTCGTTGTCGTATCCGGGTATGGCGTCCACCCCTATCTTGAAGTCCGGTATCCCGAGCTTGTGTTTGACATCTATGCTGGTTACCTTGAAGATTATCACCTTGTTTGCGGGGACGACCAGCTCCCCCACGGTCTCAACCCCGTTGGGATACTTGAACCTCCAGTTCCATTGGAATCCTATGACCTCTATGACCAGGGCGTTCTCGTCCTCCGGGGCCTTTATGGGCGGGTTGAGTAGGAAGTCGAAGGCCCCGAAGGTCCCTATAACGAGTGTGGAGATTATTGTTAGTGTTGTCATGGAGAGAGCGAAGAGGAGCAGCGGCTTACCCCTATCCTTCGGGACGGTTCCAGGCTGGGGCGCATCACTCGGCTCAGACCTCCCCTCCTTGTAGCGGTAACGCAGAATCGTGAATATCATGAAACCGAACACCACAGCGCCCACGATGAATGCGATGGTTGTAAAGAGATTGAATAAACTCATCCACTGGGTTGTCCAGGGCGAGAGCTCTGAGGCCATACCCTCCACCACGGGCTTGGAAGCCCATCTTTTGGTCCACTAAGTGTTTTTATAAGTATTGCGATTTTTCCAATATTCGCAAATCGCACAAATTTCCGGTTGAAGGCTTATAAGGGTTTACCTATATGCGTGTAGGTGGGATGAGCAGGGTCGTCGAGGAGCTTCTAGGGTCTCTCGGGGAGGCCGCCCATGGAGAGGGCGTGGAGGATGTGAGGATAGGGTTGTTCTACACGGGTGTTAAGCTCAGCTCGGGTGCCGGAGGCGTTGCCTTCACACCTAGGGATGTCTCGGCCAAGGCCGTATGCTGCCCAGAGATGGCGGGCAAGGCCCCATTCTCAGGGAACCTCAAGAGCTACTCGGTGATGGAGGCCGCCGGGCTTGCGTTGAGCGGGAACCCGCTTCTGAGGGCCGTGGGTGTGGCTGTCATAAACGCCCTGTCCTCCAAGTTAATCTTCGGAGAGGGAGGCGTGGATGTGTCCTATGATGAGGATGCCTTGGACGGGGTGGAGGTGAGGGAGGGTGACAGGGTCGTGATGATTGGGGCCTTCAAGCCCTACATCAAGAGGCTTATGGGCAGGGTCGCCGAGCTAAACGTCTATGAGAGGAACCCTCTCCTGAGAGAGGAGGCTGGATTAACCATGGAGCCGTCGAAGAGCATGGAGGAGGCGCTGGAGGAGGCCGACCTGGTGATAATAACGGGCTCGGCGTTCGTCGTATCCAACATAGACGAGATACTCGATAGAATCTCCAATGCGAGGGATGTGGTTCTGGTGGGGCCGACCGCCAGCATGTATCCCGAGACGCTCTTCAACCATGGCGTAACCGTTGTCGGGGGGGTGAGGATTACCGACTCAGACACGATGCTCAGGGTCGTTAGCGAGGCCGGCGGCACCAGGGCTCTCCTCAAGAGCTGTGCCAGGAAATATGTGGTTAGGGTTGGTAGGGCCAGGGTTAAGGGTATGGTCGGCTAGCCCGGGGAGAGCGTCTCCAACCCTCTTGCTACATCGCCCACAGGGGTAATTATCGCCAGGTCCAGGCCAGTCGATAGATACTCCTCCATCCTCTCCCTCACATCCTCAGGCCGACCCGAAGCCGTCAAGGCCTCCACCATGGAGTTCTCGACGAGCTGGGAAGCCCGGGCCAGGTCTCTCCCACGCCAAGCCCTCCTTATCTCCTCGAGGTTGGATGTGGAGGCCCCATATTCCCTGAGGCTTTCCTCGGAGACTACCTCGGCCAGCATGTAGAGGAAGAATGGGTCCCTTTTCACGGCCTTGAAGGCTTCCTCGACATCGCTTGAGACCGAGACCATCACGTAGGCTCCCTTCTCCACGCTCCGCCCAGCCCTCTCCTCGCCCCTCCTAACCCACTCAACCATCCTGCCCACATCCCTCGGCGTAAGGACTCCTGGAGAGGTTATCACTCCATCGACCAGTGAGGGAGCCTTCGTCAGTGTCAGGCGGCTCAGGGAGGCCAAGTAGATAGGTATCCTCTTGACCGGCCTCGCAAGAAGCCTCAGGTTCCTAACCTTGTAGAACTCTCCATCCAGCTCCGCCACCCCTCCGTCCAGGACCATCCTCAGGACCCTGACCGCCTCGACGAGCCTCCTCAGGGGCCTAGTCTCCGAGACCGGGTGGACCGGGTATCCTATCAGGGGTAGCCATGGGAACCCGCCCAACCCTATCCCCAGTATGAATCTTCCCCCGCTCTCGTTCTGTATCGTGATGGCCGAGGAGGCCGAGAGGACCGGGTGCCTTGTGATGGCGCTTATGCACGCTACCCCGAGCCTGATCTTCTCGGTCTCCCTCGCTATCATGAGTAGTGCGGCCATGCTGTCTCCTATCAGGGGGTTTTCGTGGAGCCAGAAGGAGTCGTATCCAAGCCTCTCCGAGGCCGTGGCCACGTCCACCAGCTCTGAGGCAGGGTGCCTGAGGTTAAGCCCCACGCCAACCCTAGCCATAGCCTACTCACCACAGGGGGAGGATGCCGCCGAGTATCTCGCCGATAATCAGCATTACGCCGAACTTCAGGGTCAGCTGGGCTGTCAGGGGGTCGGCTGCCTCAGGGACATGGGTCTTGAAGAGTCTGGCGAGGGAGATGGCCTGGGGAAGGGTTATGAATGTTAGGAGACTGAAGGGCGAGAGTATCCTGGCGGCCACGAGTATTAGGGCCGACGCATACGCCGCAGCCATCATCCACCTGTATGCCTCGACCCCCCTCTCCCTGCCGAGAAGAGTGGCTAGGGTGGTTATGCCGACGCTCCCATCATACTCTATGTCACGTATGTTGTTTGCGAGTAGGACGAGCGCCACGAGGAGGCCGATGGGTATGGAGGCGAGCATGGGCTTAGGCGAGAGCGTCCCCATCATAACATAGTAGGCTCCCCCAACCATGAGGGGGCCCCATACCAAGAAGACCGCAAGCTCCCCGAAGGCCTTGTGCTTGAACGAGATTGGGTCCGATGTGTAGAAGAGGCTGAAGAAGAACCCTGCAAGGGCCAGAACAATTATCAGGAGCCCTCTAAGCATCGCCAAGTATCCAGCTATAAGGAACACCATGACATATAGGGACGCTATGACAGCGGCAAAGCTACGCCTATCTATCTCCCCGGTTATCAGGGGATGAGGCCTATACCGGGTCGTGGGCGCACCGACCCTATCAACCCCATGCTTGACATCGAAGTAGTCGTTCGCCATGTTCGTGGCTGCGTGGAATATTATTAGCCCTAGTAGTGTTAGGAGGTATAGTGGTAGCCCTGTGAGCGGGTTGAGGCCATCGGAGACCGCTAAGACGTATGCAAGTGATGTTGAGACCACTGTCATGACGAATGACCAAGGCCTAGCGGCGAGGAACCAGACCTTCAGCCTCATCAAGCTGGAGAAAACGCATAGGATACATATAGGCTTTAACCCAATTCAGCCGCCGAGGGGTGCGAGAACGAATACCAGCTCCGTCCAGACTATATGGGAGACTATGGAGGGCGTCAGGGCTCCTCTCCAGAGGTAGAGGGCTCCCCAGAACCCGCCTGCAATTAAGGCCGCCAGGATTAGCGGTGTGTTGAGGGTTGGTAGATGGATTAGGGAGTAGGCCAGGGTGGCCGAGATGAGTCCATTAACCCGTCCGAGACCCTTCCCCAGGGAATCCTGGATAAACCCCCTCCAGAACACCTCCTCGCCCACGCTCGTGTAAACCAGAATCAGCGAGATTAGGGGTAGGGGGGCTCCTGACGCAAGCTCGTAGACGGCTGAGGCTCCGCCGGACACCAAATCAGACAGGATGTTGTATCCGGCCCAGAATAGTAGATAGAGGATGAGCCCCGAGAATACTCCTATGAGGAGGTCTGGGGGGCTGGGTCTCAGCCTCCTAACCACATCCCGGCAATTGTATATGGAGTATGCCAGGAGTATGGAGACGAATGCTGTTAGCCTTGCCCAGAAGTTTCCCAAGAGTGTTGTGTTGAAGAGGAGGGTCCATAAGATTAGTGATAATGCTATGCCCCCGGCCACCCTCACCCCCATCCTCTCCACGCTAATCTGCCCTCCACCTAGGGTATAGTGAGTGCTCCACGCCCAGAACGTCGAGAACCCTTCCCACAACATAGTCCACTATGTCTCCGATGGTCTTCGGCTTGGTGTAGAAGGCCGGCATAGCGGGGAGAATTATCGCACCGGCCCTGGCAGCCTTCAACATGTTCTTTAGGTGGATTACTGAGAGGGGGGTCTCACGTGGGACGAGTATCAGCTTCCTATCCTCCTTTAATGCGACCTCAGCAGCCCTAAGCAGGAGGTTATCCGAGTATCCATGAACTATACCTGACAAGGTCTTCATGCTACATGGGATGACGACCATGGAGTCGAACCGGTATGTCCCGCTTGCTATCGATGCTGCTATGTCGTCTTCCTGGTAGGTCTTGTGGGCGAGGGCCTCCACCTCGCTTACCTTATAGCTTGTCTCGTATCCTATCGTTATCTTTCCAGCCCTAGTTATTATGAGGTGGGTCCGGATACCCTTCTCTCTTAGGACCTCCAGCAGCCTTATCCCGTATATGACGCCGCTCGCACCCGTAATCCCAACCACTACCTCCAATTCCTACTCACATCCTCAGCGAGTCCAATCCCCTCCTTATGTCCCCTACCTTAGGGCTAAAATACATTGTGAATGCTAGGTTAAGTGTTGCGAGGGCTAGGAGAGGTGTCCCCCAAAGCTTGTCGGCAGAGTATAGTATGGTGGAGGGTATGTATGGTAGCAGGGATGATGCGATGGCCCCCGAGGAGAACATTATGAGCCTCGAGACGGGCCTCGCCCTCCTCAATGACTCTACCTCAACCCTTATCCCGAGGACGGGCAGCCTCCCGGCAATCATGGAGAAGAACCCGCCTATCTTACGTATGGAGGACCTGCCTATGAAGTAGTATCTGAACCTGATTCCCAGCATTGTTCCGGTTATGTAATGGGTTAGGGTGTGGGGGAAGAACCAGAGTGTCAGGAAGGCTGTTAGTGCCGAGAGGGGTCTTGCGGGGAACTGTAGGTAGGGTGTATAGATTGAGAGAACCACGCCCAGAATAGTTCCGGTAATGGTTATGGCGTTGCCCGCCCATATCGGCATCCTCTTCATCCACTTGGACCCTACCAGAGGACCCTGTTTATCCTTATCGTGCTACTCGCCTCGGTTATCCGCCTCCAGTCCTCCTCGCTTAGGGTCCAGCCGGATGCACCGACATTCTCCTCAACCTGCCTAGGATTCTTGGCGCCTGGAATAGGTATGACGAGGGGGTCTCTTAGAAGCCAGTTGAGGGCTACCTGGCCTGGTGTCTTCCCATATTTCTCGCCTATCTCCTTAAGGAGCTGGACTATCCTCCAAGCCTCCCTGAAGTTCTCTGGGTGGAAGAGCGGGTCATTCGCCCTAACGTCCTGGAAGGATGGCAGGTTCTCGGGCGTGTATTTCCCCGTCAAGGCTCCCTTCGCCAGGGGGCTCCAAGCTATTAGGGACATGCCCCTCTCCCTCAGGTATGGCAGATATTCCTTCTCGACCTCACGCTCCAAGACATTGTATCTTAGCTGGTTGCTCACTATCTCATGTTTCTTCAGGGACTGCTGGGCCTGCTCCGCCAGGCAGGGTGGGAAGTTGCTAAGTCCTATGTATCTTACCAGGCCTGCCTCCACTAGCTCCTCCATGGCCTTCATGGTCTCCGAGATTGGGACATGGTTCCAGATTGATGGCCAATGAATCTGGTAGAGGTCTATCGCATCCTTCCTGAGCCTCCTGAGGCTTAGCTCCGTGGCCCTCTTGACGTCATGGTAGGCGAGCCTCTCGCCCGGAATCTTGGTGGCTATAACAACCTCATCCGTCGCCCCAAGCTTTCTGAGAATCTCCCCCAGAAGCTCCTCGCTCCTACCCCTACCATACACCTGGGCCGTGTCGAAGAAGTTCACCCCAAGCTCAAGGGCCTTCTCCACAGTCCTCTCAGCCTCCTCGGCCCTAACCTCCCCCCACGCATCGCCGCTAAACTGCCACGCCCCAAACCCGACCTCAGAGACCCTTAACCCGCTCCTCCCCAGCCTCCGATACCTCACAACGCATCAATACAAGAGACCAATAATAAAGTATAGCCTAGGGGTTCACGGAGCCCTGAGGTAATACCAAGGCTGGGTAGAAAGACATTATCTTAATGCATGATAGGCGTTTGCAGAGTAAGACTTAAAGGTTTAAAAAGACGCCCCCACCCGCCTCAGGCAGAAATGAGGGAATACTCTGTTCTTATTGGTGGGCAGGCGGGAGACGGGGTTAGGCAGGCTGGCCAGATGGTTGCACGGATCTTCAATAGGCTTGGATACTATGTCTTTGGTTATGATGATTATCCCTCGTTAATCCGGGGGGGCCATAACTTCTCATTGGTAAGAGCTGCCGAGAAGAGGGTCCTGAACCATAATCCTGAGGTTGATGTTATCATAGCCCTGAATAAGGAGACCGTGGAGAAGCATGCGTGGAGGCTTAACAACAACAGCCTGGTAATCTTTGATGGGAGGGAGCAGATAGGGGTTGAGGGCTCGAAGGTCCTTGCAGTCCCTATGAGCGCCGAGGTCAGGAAGAGGAGGTACCACCCCCTAACCCGGAACACCTACGCCCTAGGAATAATGGCGGGAGCCCTCCAGATACCCCTCGAGATACTCAAGGATGTTGTGAGGTCGATGCTCAGGAAGCATGTGGAGGAGAACTTGGAGCTGGCTGAGCTGGGATATGAGGAGGGTAAGAATCATGCCATAAGGAGGGTTGAGAAGCTTGACAACGACCCGAGACCCGTCCTGACGGGAAACGAGGCCGTCGCCCTCGGCGCCGCCAAGGCTGGGCTGAGATTCTACATCGGATACCCCATGACCCCTGCATCCTCCCTACTCCACTACCTCGCCGCCCATGAAGACGAACTCAACGTGATAACAGTTCACCCAGAGAACGAGATAGGCGTGGCCATGATGGCGATAGGTGCGGCATACGCTGGTGCGAGGACCATGGTGGGGACAGCCGGAGGAGGATTCGCGCTCATGGTGGAGTCCCTCAGCCTCACAGGCCAGAACGAGATACCCGTAGTCTTCGTAGTCAATCAGAGGCCTGCGCCGGCCACAGGAGTCCCAACCTACACCGCCCAATCAGACCTACACTTCGTCCTAAACGCAGGCCACGGAGAGTTCCCGAGGGTGGTTGTCTCGCCGGGAGACGTGGACGAGGCGTTCTACCTGGCTGGCAAGGCCCTAAACCTCGCCTGGAAATACCAGGTCCCAGCCATAATATTGTCGGATAAGCATCTGGCGGAGAGCTACATGACCGCGACCTTCGATGAGAGCAGGGTCAAGCCCGAGGAACCTGTCCTATGGAAGCCTAACGGAGAGTTCAAGAGATACCTTGACACCGAGACAGGGGTCTCGCCCATGGCCTTCCCGGGAACACCTGGAGCGATAGTTAAGGTAACAAGCTACGAGCATGACGAGTATGGAATAACTACGGAGGAGCCTGAGGTGATTACCAAGATGGTTGAGAAGCGGATGAGGAAGGTGAAGTATATCGTTGAGGAGCTGAAGCGTGAGGAGACCGTGAAGGTGTATGGTGAGGGAGAGACGGCAATAGTGACTTGGGGCTCGACCAAGGGCGCAGTGGTCGAGGCTGCGGAGAAGCTGGGCCTCAAGGTCATCCAGCCCCTATACCTGGAGCCGTTCCCCACATGGGCCATGGAGAAGGCCCTGAAAGGCGTAAAGAAGCTGATAGACGTGGAGGTCAATTACGGCGGGGCACTCGCACGCCTCCTCAAGACCTATGGGATACATGTTGATGCCAAGATTCTCAGGTATGATGGGAGGCCCTGGACCCCCCATGAGTTGGAGGAGAAGTTAAGGGAGGTGGTGTGAAGATGACGGTTGTATCCCTCGAGACCTATGCGGAGAATACCTGGTGCCCAGGGTGCGGGGACTTCGGGATACTTGCTGCTGCCAAGGCGGCTATACAGGAGCTGGTCAGGGAGGGGACACCTCTAGAGAACATAGTAATCCTCTCGGGGATAGGGTGCCATGGAAAGATAGTGGACTACATCAACGTGAATAGCTTCTACTCTCTTCACGGCAGGGTTCTGCCAGCTGCCACGGGGATAAAGATGGCCAACCCTGAGCTAACCGTGATAGGGTTTGCGGGCGATGGAGACGCCTACGGGGAGGGTGTGGAGCACTTCGTCTTCTCGGCCAAGAGGAACACCGACATAGTGCTGGTGGTTCACAACAACATGGTCTACGGCCTGACCACAGGCCAATACACGCCGACTAGCCCGAAGGGATACCAGGGGAAATCAACGCCGAAGGGCAGCCCCGAGGAGCCTATGAACCCGATAGCCCTCGCACTCGCATCAGGAGCAACATTCGTGGCACGTGGATACGCCGCAAATAAGAAGCACTTAATCTGGCTCATCAAGGAGGCCGTGAAGCACAGGGGGTTCGCCCTAGTCGATGTCCTACAGCCCTGCGTAACCTTCTACAACACGTTCCCATACTTTAGCAAGCATGTATACGACCTTCAGGAGGAGGGGCATGACACCAGCGACTTCATGGCCGCCATGGAGAAGGCTAGGGAGTGGAACCACCGCCTAGAGGGCAGGGTCCCGATAGGAATCTTCTACAAGGTCGAGAAGCCGACGTTCGAGGAGGAGCTACTCAAGGGGAGGAGGCCCAGGCAGATGCCCTACATAGATACTGTCAGCCACGTCCTCAAACAACACATATAACACCAATTTACCTCCACGCCACCAAAAACACGATACATGAAAATAGGTTAAAATCCTTGGAGGAAAATAAGCGCAGACATGGCTAGAATAATTATCCATAAGGCGAAGAAGCCCCTGGTCCATAAAACCGAGAGCGGAGACACAGTAGCCATATGTATGTGCGGTCTAAGCAGCAACTACCCATTCTGCGATGGAAGCCATAAGATGACGGCCGAGGAGGAGGAGGACGCAGTCTATATCTATGACTCGGAGAAGAAGAGGCTGGTAAAGCTCGACGTATCAGGAATTAGGAACGTTTAACCCCTCCTTTCCAACTATTTTTTAGACTCTGATAAGATGTAGTTTAAGAGGTTTTCAAGCCTACATCCTAGCAGAACCATGTATTTATCTCCGGCACCAGCGTAGATTAGTAGTTTGTCTTCTTTTGTGATTGCTCCTGTGGGGAAGATGACGAAGGGTATATCGACGGGGTAGTTCTCGTTTCCCTCGAGTTCCCATGGATGGGATGGGACATAGATGGGGTATCTTGTCCGTGCTATTATTCTCTTGGGGTCGTCGGGGTCGAGGATGGCTGCCGAGACAACGTATGACCTCTCCAGCACCCTATCGTATCCGTAGAGCTTCATAACCTCCCTTCCCACCTTGCCGACGCCGTGGTAGATTAGGAGCCATCCCTCCCTGGTCTTGATGGGCGGGGGCCCTGCGCCTACCTTCTCGGCCTCATGCGGGAGTTCTCCAGCCCTTATCAGGAGCGTCTCCCTCCTCCTCTCATACATCCTTCTCCAATTCTCCGAGTAATCTCCTGGGCTAAGTATCTGGGCGACACCGCCCTCCAGAACATCCAAGTGAATGTTTGGGTGGAATCTCAGGAGCATGTAGAGTCTTCCATCTACCTCTTCTGGGAATGGGAAGGAGTTCCTTGAGTCGAATTCCCTCACTATCCCATGGTATCTTATCTTGATGAAGTCCCGTGTTGTGTATATCGCTATCCTATCCGAGTCTCCTCCCTTGAAGGGCGGCCTTATCTTCCCGCAGCCCACGAGTAGGTAGAACCCGCTCCACCTGATTATCCTGATGTCCTCGACGCCGTATGTGAAATCTCTGTGCGTGCTTCCATCACCTTTTATGGAGACCTGGTTTATTCTGCTGAAGCTTACCCCGTCCCTGCTCCAGAGCGGCCAGACCTCGGAGACGTAGTTCTCCATTACCCATCTCTCAAGCCCGAGCCTCTCATCATAGACCCTGAGCCTCCGATAATTCCTATGGATTCTCGGCGTCAGAACCACTCCTCCCTCGAACTCGGCGGCACCCCCGTTAAACACGGCTCCAACCCTCTCCACGCCTCCCTCACTCCAAGTCAATCCGAGGTCCCTTGGCTTGATGAGGGGGTTGCCTGGATGGCTGCTTAGGATAAATAGTGTATCGCCGTTCGGTAGCCGGGCGACCTCTCCCTCGCCTATCTCCTCCAAGGCTTTCATCTCTTCTCCAACAGCTCCCTGAATAGGTTAATGAATCTTTCAGCCACCCTATCCGCCCTCCTCTCCTCCACGTATCTAACCACGTTCTCCAGACTGAACCCGCCTTCAAGTATCCACTCAGCCTTCCTCCTCATATCCTCGTAATCCCGGTATTTCACCACCTCGTCTCCGTGAAGCTCGACTAGGTTGGAGTCCCTAACCAGGATGGGGCAGCCTGAGCCAAGTGTTAGGTGGATGCTGCTGGACAGGACGGCTCTCCTACCCTTCAGCGAAGGCCTATTGATTAGGTGTATGTCCGATGCGTGTAGGTGGGTGTAGAGCTCCGGGAGAGGGAGGGACTTGACCCAGACCTTGAAGAACCCGTATCTCCTCTCGGCCTCACGCAGGGCATCCAGGGGGCTTGCGGGGTTTGCAGCCACGAGATACATTAGCTCCCTCCTCTCGGCCAGGGGGGCTATCTCCGGCACGGCATCCAATACATCATGGACCCTGAACCCGTAGGAGAATATGATGGCCTTCTCCCGGGGCAGGTTGAGCCTCCTCCTCGCCTGGCTCCTGTCCCCCAGCTTCATCGGGTGGCATGGGAAGGGGATTATGTGTATCTTGTTTTTGGGGAAGTGTTCCTGGATGAAGGCCTTGTATCGGTGGTCGAAGCATGTTATGGCGTCCCATCTCAGCTTGTAGAATAGCGGGTCCCGTGGAGGGTTTCCTTCATGGACCACCATGACGGTGGCAGCCTTCTCCCTAATCCTCGGGAATAGCTCCAGAAGCCTCTCCAAGGGTAGGCGTTCAACGTTCTCGGCCACGAAGACCTCGTAGTCTTCCTCAAGTAGCGGCGAGGGATCGAAGCTGGCGGCCCGTGTGAATGGCTCCACACTCTTGACGACATAATGCCTTACCACGTATGGTTCATCCTTCTGGCCGGTAGGCCTTGCGTCTGGATGGGATATGGGTGCGAAGACGGTGAGCTTATGGCCTGCCTCGACCCACGACCTCCCGACCAACTCAGCATGTATTGAGGGGCCGTTGGCCGCATTCCATAGGCTCATTAACCCTATACGCATGTCTCCCCTTATTCTCCCAGGGTGTTTGAGGGGTGGTCAGACTGCCCGTCGAGTATCACAAGCTCAACATGGACGTTGCTCATCATCCCCCATCGGAATCACTTGTCTAGGCTAAATAAATTGTTTAGGGGGTGACCTCGGTTATCGCCTTGAGGACAAGCTCCCCCGCCTTCTCCACATACTCCCTCAGCTGCTCAGCCCTCAGCAGAGGCGTCTCCCTAACCACATTATTACTGACAACAAGCGCTGCCCCGGTCTTGAAGCCCCTAAGGTGGCCGAGTGCGAAGAGGGCTGCACACTCCATCTCAACCGATATAGCGCCCTTCTTCCTCCAGAACTCGGCGAAATCGGGGCTCTCCGAGTAGAATGCATCGTTGGATAGGACGGGGCCTATCCTATGCTTCACGCCAAGCTCCCTAGCCTTCTCCACGAGCTTTGAGAGGACGTCGAAGCTGGGTGCGCTTGGTAGGCAGACGCCTGGTGCGTAGGCCGCCAGGACCCCGTAAGTGTTCAGGTATGTGGCCACGGTTGGTATGATTACCTCTCCCTCCTCTATCTCGGGTAGGAGGCCTCCTGTGGAGCCCAGCCTAACCATGACCTTGGCCCCAAGCATGTAGAGCTCCTCGAAGACTATCATGGCCGAGGGGCCGCCCATCCCGTGGGTTGCCACCGAGACCCCTACCCCATTATACTCTCCCGTGTAGACGGGCATGCCCCTGTTGGTGCTGACCAGCTTGGGGTTCTCCAGCTTCCGTGAGAGCTGCTCCGCCCTCGCAGGGTCACCCACGACGACGACCCTCTCAGCCACCTCACCCTTACGTGCCGTGATATGATATGGTGGACCGCTCATACAAATATTGGAGGCCTCCCAAGAATTAAGGATTAGGGATGGGGGAGGTTCTCTACACGGTCTATCATAGCCCCTTAGGCTTGATAGGCTTGGCCTCTTCGGAGAGAGGGTTGGTGAGGCTTGGATTCTATAGGAGTGAGCGTCAATTCGTGGGATGGGTTAGGGAGAGATACCCTGAGGCATCATGGAACGAAGAGTTCTTTCAACACCTCTTCAAACAGCTTGACCGATACTTCCAAGGCAGACGAGTGGAGTTCAGGTTTCCCCTAGACCTGCGTGGAACAGAGTTTCAGGTGAGGGTGTGGAGGAAGCTCACCGAGATACCTTACGGCGAGGTTAGGAGCTACAAGTGGGTTGCGGAGCAGGTTGGGAGACCCGGGGCCCATAGGGCTGTCGGAAACGCCGTGGCCTCAAACCCCATAGCCATCATAATACCGTGCCACAGGGTCATAAGAAGCGATGGAAGCATAGGAGGATACGGCTACGGGATAGGGATGAAGAAAAAACTCCTACAACTCGAGGGAGCATACCATAAACATAAAAGGTAGAAGGGATAACTGGTAATGGATGGGGAGGAGGAAGAGGGGGCAGAGGAGAAAGAAGGGCAGGTTCAACTACATTTTAGCGAGCATACTGATAGTAACTGTTCTAGGTGTGGGAGCCGCCCTCCTCATAGGCTCACTTACAACTCCTTCAAGCAACGGAGACTCAGGCATAGTGATGTATTATTCGCCCACCTGCGGATGCTGTAAGAATTATCTAAAGTATCTGAGGGATAAGGGGCTGGATGTAAAGGCTGTCGAGGTTCACGATGTAGCTAAGGTTAAGAAGGAACTCGGCATCCCGAGAGACCTTTGGAGCTGCCACACCCTGCTGCTATCAGACTACTTTATCGAGGGCCACGTCCCCTACAAGGCTATTAAGAAACTTCTCGATGAGAGACCGGACATAGAGGGAATAGCCCTCCCAGGCATGCCCCCAGGCTCCCCAGGTATGAGCGGAGAGAAGCAGGGAGAATTCACGATTCTTGCCCTGGATGGGGGAGATGTTAAAGTCTTCATGAAGATTTAGGAGTGTCATCATCCGCCTTAGGCGTCAGGAGTTCCGACGTTCTTCACAGCTCAGCGTTGGGAAGATTCCACTCCGCTGTCTTTAAGTCTTTATGTTGTGCATGGCTTGGAGATCTTTCTTGAAGGGCCGTAGCTCCCTTGGTATCTCTGCCTCTATGGGGTCCTTGAGGCTCAGGCCACGGGACTTCTTCTCAGCCCATATCCTCGAGTTGAACTCTATTATCTTCTTGGTGTATTTTGTGTAGGTTTTCCTCCATCGGGGTGGCTTGAGGCTCTGAAGGTGTATGCTCTTCTTCGAGTATAGTCTTCTCCAGATTTCCTCCGTTATGAAGGGTATTATGGGTGCGAGGGCTATGAGCAGGTTTCTGAGGACCTCATGGAGGGTGAACCAAGCAGCCCTCTGCTCCTTTCTGCTGAAGCCCGAGCCATACGCCCTCGGCTTACTCATCTCTATGTAATGGTCTGCGAAGATATTCCAAGTAAAGTCTCTCAGGACTGTGGCGGGTATGAAGAAGTTCAGCTCACGGTATCCCCTGATGCTCCTCTCAATCTTCTCCGATAGCTCGGCGAGTATCCATCTGTCGGTTGGGGTTAGCTCGGCCCTCCTGGGGACCGGGAAGCTTGAGATGTATCTGGCTATGTTCCAGAGCTTGGTTAGGAACCTGCCTGCGGAGGCTATCCTCTGCTCAGATATCCTGAAGTCCTCCCCTAGGCTCGACTCCTGGGCGCTCCAGAACCTGAAGACATCGGCCCCATACTTCTCCAGTATTGGGATGGGGTCTATCACGTTTCCAAGGCTCTTACTCATCTTTCTCCCATGCTCATCGAGTCCGAGGCCGCTAATCCAGACATGCCTGAATGGCGGCCTGCCTGTCAGCTGGTAGCATCTCAGGATGGTGTAGTATAGCCATGTCCTCACTATGTCTTTTCCCTGGGGTCTCACGCCGGTTGGGTAGGTGGCCTTGAAGAACCCTTCATCCCTCATGTAGCGTGTTATGAAGAGGGGCGATATGCTTGAGTCCATCCATGTGTCGAACGTCCTCTCCTCGCCCACGAACTCCGTGTGCCCGCACCTCCTACACCTCTCGAAGGGTGCAGGGTCCCTCCAAGGCCGATAATACCTTCCAGGAGGCGGGACATGCGGCTCCCCACACCTGCGGCAATACCATACAGGTATCTCGGTTGCATAGTATCTCCTCCTGCTTATGGGCCAGTCTATCCTGAGGCTGTTAATCCAGTCTTGGAGGAGTCTCTTGTGGTGGGGTGGGTGGAACGCCATCTTATCGGCCAGCTTGATTAGGTCCTCTGCGTAGTCTAGCTGCTTTAGGTAGTATTCCTGCATGGGGATTATCTCGATGGGGGTCTTGCTCCGCTCACATATGGGTGTCCTATGACTTATCTCCTCTATCTTTGTTATCAGCCCCATCTCCTGCAGGTCTCTTATTATCGCCTCCCTTGCCTCCTCAACCCTCATTCCAGCGTATTTGCCAGCCTTCTCGGTCATCCTGCCCTCCTCGTTGATTGCCACCACCTCCTCTAGGCCGAGCTCTCTGAAGAGCAGGACGTCCGTGTAGTCTCCATAGCTACATATCATTACGGCTCCTGTCCCGAACTCTGGGCGGGCGGCGGGGTGGGGAATTATCTCGACTACCTGGCCGTATATTGGGACTCTTGCATGGAGTCCGTGGAGATGGAGGTATCTTTCATCGTTCGGGTTCACCAAGACGGCTTTACACGCAACTAGTAGCTCGGGCCTGGTTGTGGCTATGACCAGGTCCTCCCCCGTCTCCTCCACCTTGAACCTTATGTATACGAGCCTCGTCGGCCTCTCCTCATACACGACCTCCGCATCTGCGAGGGTTGTCCCGCATTCCCAGCAGTAGTTGTTGGGACGTGTGGAGATGTAGACCAGCCCCCTGTTCCAGAGCTCTATGAATGTTGCCTGCGTGAGCCTCCTATACTCCTCCGAGTCTGTCCTATAGTAGTTCTCGAAGTCTCCGCTCAGCCCCATACGCTTCATAATCCATATCATCTCCGACTCAAGCTCGTCCAAGGCGTGGCTGCACAGCTCCACGAACTTCTCTCGTGGGACATCCTTGATGGAGACTCCGTAGGTCTTCTCGGTGTATATCTCGACTGGGAGGCCGTTCCTGTCTATACCTATTGGGAAGTAGACCTCGTATCCAAGCATCCTTGCTGCCCGTGCTATCATGTCTATCTGGGAGTATTGGGCTGCCGCCCCTATGTGCCAGGGTCTTCCACTAGGGTATGGGGGAGGGGTGTCTATGACGAACTTTCTCTTCCTAGACCTCGGGTTGAAACTGTAGAGACCCTCCCTAACCCATCTCTCATATATCTCAGGCTCCTTGGAGGGGTCCCATCTCTTCTCCTCTATCCTCGGCTTAAACTCCATCGCACATCGGATAACGCATCCTCAATTAATCCTTTTCCACTACCTCGAGACATACGGGTTTCCTTCCACATAGAACCTCCATTTCCTCCTGGTCCCGCCGCTTACACCGATGCGGGGAGACCTGGCCACTCTCTCCACCACGTATCCATCATCGGCTATGAAGAGCTCGTTGGAGGTGGTTAGGTCTATTCCGTTGAGCCTCTTATCTATCTTGAGGGCCTTGGTAAGCCTTCCAGGCCCGCTTGTCAGGAGCCTTGGGTCCCTCGTCCCCCGGTTCCTCATCATATACTCGACCCCAGCTATCGGCTCCAGGGCCCTCACCAAGACTGCTCCAGGCCTCCCCCTCGGCTCCGTCGTCACGTTGAAGAGGTAGTGGTTCCCGTAGGTGAAGTAGACGTATGCTAGCCCGCCCTCCCTGAACATTACCTGGTTTCTGGGGGTCATGCCTCTTGAGGCGTGGCTCGCAGGGTCGTCCCTCCCCCTGTAGGCCTCTACCTCGACTATCCTGCCCACAAGCTCCCATCCATCCACACGCCTGACTAGGAGTTTCCCCAGTAGCTGGGGAGCCACCTCCAGGGTGTTCCGCTCATAGAACCTTCTTCCAAGCCTCCTCATAGCCCGAACTTGTCCAGCTTCTTCCTCGCCTTCGTTATCGCCCCTCCCTTAAACGTCTCGACCACGTCTGGAGCCTCCTTCTCCTCCGTCTTCCTCTTGACGAAGAGCCCGCACCGGCCGTCCGGGAGCATCTTGACCTGGATGCACTGGGCATAGGGGCATTTATAGCCTATGCATGGTGCGTTCACCCACCTGCACCACGGGGGGTTCCTCTTGAAGTCCAGGGCCTTCTTTGCGCATCGGAAGAACCTGCAGAGGGGGTTGCAGATGGGGGTTGGCTCCCTGCTCAGGACCCACTCCAACTTCTCTCCACCGCCAGCCGCACCTGGAAGCCTCTCAGCGGCCAACGGAAAATCCTTGGGAGGACTTGGTTATTAGCTTTCTCTCCTACGCCTCACTCCACGCCTCGCATAGAGGATGGAAAGGCCCATGATGGCCAAGGCGGCTGCCAGGGCTAGGTAGAACCCCACGTCCTCGAGAGCCAGGACCGAGCCTCCCAGGGCTAGATAGGACCTGAGCCTTATGGTCTTGCCTCCAGGCCCGTCCACGAATATGGTCTCCCTGTGGAGGAGCTCGCCGCCGCTCACCACGTCTATCCTTATCTTGCCTGGTCGGGGTATCCTGAGGGTTAGGGGGCCTGAGTAGGATGCGTCGTGTATGGGGGTGTCGTCCAAGTATACCCTGAGGGTAACGCCTGTTAGGGGTGCGCCCACCCCGTCCTTCAGGTCTATCCTGTAGGGGAAGTTCACCGAGTCTATTCTGAGCTCCTCCTCGTTGCCCTTTATCTGTATTGTTCCCTCGAAGACCTTTACTCCCTCACGCTCCACCTCGATGTTATAGGTCCCGAAGAAGAGGCGTAGGGTTATGGAGCCGTCTCCGCCCGTGGTCTCCTCGAAGGTTGCCCCCGTGGCCTCGTCCCTGAGGGTTATGGTGTATCCCGGCATGACCGCCCCCTCGTAATCCCTTAGAGTTATTCTCGTCAAGGCTCTCTGAACCCTTATCTCGACGCTCATCCTGGGGGAGTCCAAGACCGTTCTCAGCTCCCCTACCAGAATCCCCTGACGTATCGCCTGGATAATGTATTCTCCCGCAGAAGCCTTCCCAATGCTCAGCGGCACATTCCTGAACGTCACCGTCCCATTAACGTCTGTTGTGGCGAGGGTGAAGTTTGAGGCAAGCTTGTTGCTCAGCTGGACGAGAAGCCCGTTGACAGGGTTGCCGTCCTCATCCACGACCTTGACCTCGAGTGCTCCGAGCTCCGTGAGGATGTCGAGTCTCTGCGACTCTGTGAGCGCCCTCTTCTCGCTATGTATCGGGATGTCTCCAACCCTCGTCCTCATACTGACGTTAAGGAGATACTCGCCGACTCCTGGAACCTCGGAGGAGGGAATATTCACGAACTCGGCGTAACCGTCCGGCGCCGCCTCGGCGAAGACTAGTTCGCCTGACTTCAGGGTAATGGTTACTCCCTTGACGGGTTCTCCCTCCAGGTTTGTTACGGTCATGTTTACCTTGATTAGTGGGATTGTTATGTTCAGGGTTATCTCGGGCTGGGAGACCTCTACTTGCCGGGTGAGTAGCTCCACCTTTCTCCAGAGGAATGTGATGTTGTAGGCGCCTACCCCGGGTATCTGGCTGAACGGTATCCTCTCAAAGACAACCCTACCGTCCTCCCCTGTGGTGATAGTCCTATTTACTCCCCCCTCACTGCTCCTCAGCACCACCCTCACATCAGGGACAGGCTCCCCATCCCGATTTAGGACCATCATATCAAGCTGCGATATCTGGGCCGTTAGCTCCAAGTAGCTCTGGGATGGATAGTCTAGGGAGCCCTCGGCGACGGCTACATTATCTACTAGGACTTTGACATCGTAGGCGCCCTCGGGCAGGTTCAGGAAGATTGCGTGCCCGGTCGAGTTTGTCTGGAACCTGAACCGCTCTTCCCCCCTCTCCAGGACCACGTCCACGCCTTCCAACGGCTTACCTGACGGGTCTACCACCTTTATTACTGCCTGCTGCTGCGCTATTGTTGGCTGTAACGATGATAGTGTTAATAGGAGTATGAGGATTAGGGCGATGGTTCTCAACTCTACTCCTCACGCCCCCTTCCATCAGGAGCTTGCTTTAAACTATAAACTCTCTGGAGATGTGAGTGGGCTTCCTTAAGGGTCTCCCTAGCGGTCCTGAATGTGAGCTTCCTGAGTGCGTCGTTGTATGGTAGCCAGATGTATCCTATGTGCTCGTATGATAGCTTTACCTCCTTGGTGGGGGACCTGGCCAGGTAGAATATCACGGTCTTCCTGACGAGCTGCCCCATCTTCCTGTAGAAATACTGTATCTCCTTCCTGAACCCTGGGATAATCTCTATCCCGTCTATCCCGGTCTCCTCCCAGACCTCCCTCCTAACAGTGTCTATCTCGGTCTCACCCTCTTCTATAGCGCCCTTCGGGAAGTCCCAGTGCCCTGCCTCATAATGAAGGAGCAGGTATTCGGGCGTCGATTGGTTGAGGTAGAATAGCACGGCTCCGGCAGACCTCTCTCTAATCATCCGCTCACCACTCTCCTACCTTAACCCGAGGCTTCGGGGTAAAAACCTAAATATAAACAATCAACACGCCGGAATATTATGCCAATCCACGAAAAGTGTTAAATCCTTAAAGAGGCTTGGTTCCAGGGTTTTGGCGTGGGATGGCTTCGGGGAGGCTTTACCTGGGCCTTGATGTGGGGACCAAGAATGTTAAGGCCGTGATTCTCTCGGCTGAGGATGGGAAGGTTGTGGAGTATGCCAGCATCCCCGTGTATGACCTTGTAATCCAGCCTAGAAACGGGTTCGTGGAGAGGGAGCCGGGTAGGCTGTGGCTGAGGGTGGCAAAGCTCCTCAAATCCATGAAGCACATAGGGGAGGTTGACGGAGTATGTATTGACGCGACTAGCGGGACATTCCTAACTCTTGGCAGGGATGGCGAGCCGCTTCATCACCTGATTATGTATAATGATAGTAGGGCGGTGAGGGAGGCCGAGGAGCTGAGGAGGAAGAGCAGGAGTGCGAGGGAGTTCGAGATGTTCCTGCCAATAAACTCCAGGCTCGTGCTCCCCAAGCTCATGTGGCTCAAGAAGAACCTGGAGGGTTTCAATCATGCGTGGCACGTGCTTCATGAGGGCGACTACATAGCATACATGCTCTCTGAATCCATAGCGACCTCGGCGAATACTGCGGGCAAATCCCATGCTTTGCTGGATAGGGAGGGATACCTGGCGGAGGCCTACGATGATGTGGGGATACCCGTCGAGCTGATGCCCGAGATACGTCCAATAGGCTCCATAATAGGCAGGGTGTCGGAGAGGGGTGAGAGGGAGGCCGGGATACCCTCAGGGACGCCCATAGCCAACGGCGTTACCGACGCAACGGCAGGAGACATAACCTCAGGAGCCCTAGAGCATGGCCAGGCAAGCATAACCATAGGAACATCGCTGACAGCCCACGTGGTCGTCGATAGGCTGGCCCCAGACCCGAAGAGAAGATTCTACTACAAGGTATACCTGAAGGGAAGATACCTGGCGGGAGGGTTCACCAACGCTGGGACAGCAGCCATAGATGCCTTGGCCAGGGTCTTGGGCGCCAGGCTCCAGGACCTAACAGAGCTTGCGTCAAGCATACCGCCCGGCTCCGAGGGCCTGATAGCGTGTAGTGAGCTTTACGGGGTTAGGGTTCCGGGAGACCATCCAAACGTTAGAGGGTTCATAATCGGATTAACCGAGAGAAACTTCACGGAGGGCCACCTATTCAGGGCAACCCTAGAGTCATCCGGATACACTCTTAGACTCCTGCTAAAGGCCGTGGAGGAGGTAACCGGGACCGAGATAAGGGAGCTTAGGGTCAGCGGCGGAGGCTCTAGGAACAACCTGTTCATGCAGATATTGGCGGACATAACCGGCGCGCCTGTGGTGGCTGTGGAGGAGCCTGACTCTGCGATAGGCTCGGCCATAATAGCTGCGTGGGGGATAGGGGGAGAGAAGCTGGAGAACATGCTAGGCAGAACTGTTAAGATGAGGAGAAGATTCCACCCCAACCCAAGAAACCATAAAATCTACGAGGAAAAGACGGAGAAATACAGGAGGATAATCGAGTCAATCTCCAAGATAATCTAAACCATCCCTGAAAGGGGCTCAACGCTCAAGATCCCAATCATCGGTTCAGCCTGGTCAGACATATCATCGCCCCGGTTTATGAGGTGTATGCATGGTTGTTATATATTTTTGGTTGAAACTTTTTAGTGGAGTAGGGGGTTATGTCATGTATGGTTGAGATAGGGTTTGAGGCTGTTGCGTTCTTCGCCCTGGGAGGACTGGTTGGATACTTGGTCGGCAGGCTTCTTAAGGTGGTTGTAGCCTTGATTCTCGTTATTTTGCTGCTGGGCATACTCGGCCTCGCATTCTTCCAGTTTGATTTCTGGGGCTTGCTTGAATCCGTCAAGCCCCTCCTCCTAGCATTCTATAATTTCATTACCTCTAGGGTTGAGACCTTGCTCGGGTTTATTATTGGTTTGATTGTTAGTTTGGTGAGGTAGGGTTGAGGGTTAGGGTGAGGGTTGAGGCCGAGGTTTACCCTACTGAGAGTGCGGAGAAGGTTAGGGAGGCTGTGAGGAAGCTCTTCCCAAGGATTCACCTGGAGATTAAGTGGATGAATGGCTCTGCGGTTGTAGAGGGTGAGGGGGAGAGGCTGGATGCCCTGGAGCACCTGAAGTCCCTGATAAAGGCGAGGAGGATAAGGGCTGCTGCAAGGGCGATACTGAGGTCCTCCCTAGAGGGCGGCAGACTCCTCTTCTACATGAATAAGCAGGCAGCCTATGTTGGGAAGGCGTCCTTCACCGAGCCTTACGGCGAGTCCCCTCTCCCACCCATCAAGGTAATCGTGGAGACAGATAACCCCGAGGAGCTAATCCTCTGGATGACCGAGTAGCCTACTCGTTGTAGGGAACCTCGTAGACCTCCAAGTCTCTTGGAAGGTAGGTCTCCGGGAATATCTCCCTGGCCTCCCTGAGAAGCTGCTCCTCTCTTCCCTCATATCTTGGGCTGATGTGGAAGAGGTAGAGCCTTCTCACGTTGGCCTGCCTCGCAATCCTCGCCGCCTGGGTGGCGGTTGAGTGGCCCTGCTCCGCCGCCTCGTCCTCGAACTCCGAGCCAAACGTTGCGTCATGAATCAGCACATCGGCATCCCTCGCAAACACGGCTATCCTATCGCTCGGCCTCGTGTCGCCCGTGTAGACTATCTTTCTTCCCGGCCTTGGGGGTCCGAGGGCCTCTTCAGGCGTTATCTTCCTCCCCATCCACTCGACCGTCTCGCCTCTCTGAAGCTTTCCCCATAGGGGTCCCCTGGGAAGCCCGATGGACTCCAGGTAGCTTACCCTCATCCTCCCAGGCCTATCCCTCTCCCTAAGCTTGTAGGTTAGGGCCGGTATGGTGTGCTCGGAGGGGGTTGCCTCTACGACGTATTCCCTCGACTCATACACCAGCCCCTCCCCAACCTCCACCGCCTCGACCTCGAAGTTTATGGCCCCAACCCTCAGGTCGAGTATCTTCTCCACATACTCACGGGTCCCCCTCGGCCCATATATCCTCAAGGGCTCCTTCCTGCCGAGCATCGAGAGCGTGTAGATTAGCCCCGGTATCCCCAGCGAGTGGTCTCCATGTATATGTGTCAGGAATATCTTCATCCTGGGCTTGAACCCTACCCCCGCCTTCATCATCTGCCTCTGGGTTGATTCGCCGCAATCGAAGAGTAGGAGTTCTCCCGCAAAGGAGATGGAGATTGCTGGCAGGCTACGGGAGACGCTTGGGACGCCTCCGCTGGTTCCTAGGAAGGTTATCCTCATGTTCACTCCATGACCACCACCTTCCTTACAAGGCTTCCATGAACCTTCGCCCTATGGGTCTCAGCCACCCTAAATCCATGACTTTGGGCCAAGGCCTCCACATCATACTCCTCGGGAGAGGCCATCACAACCCTGCCCCCATCGGCCAGCATGCTCCCCGCAACAGGCAGGAACTCCTCAATAAGGGTTAGGAAGGATCTCTCTGGGACCACCGTGGAGCGGCCGTAGGGTGGGTCGGTTACGATTGCGTCGAAGGCCTTGCCCCTGAATATGGCTCTCCTTGCGTCCCCAACAAGCATGTGCTCCCGTCCCGGGCAGTAGTGCTTCAGGTTCCTGAGGCCTCCACGTGCAATCCATTCCTTAATCTCCACCCCGTAGGTCTCGTATCCCAGGAGGATGGCCTCAATCATTATTCCGCCTGTCCCTGCGAAGGGGTCGAGTATCCTGCCGCCAATCCTGGCCCTTGCGAGATTAACCATACATCTGGAGAAGTCGGGCTGCATGGCCGAGGGCAACGTGAAGGGCCTTCTCCCAGCGACCCTGTCCCTGAAGAAGTGCTTGGGCTTCGACGCCACTAGGAGTCCTACGTAGGTTTTCTCGGGGTGGGAGATGAAGATTATTGTGTGGCTTGGGTTCCTGAGATTGACCCT
>JAHSRM010000002.1 GCA_021650775.1 Candidatus Benthortus lauensis | reverse complement strand
TATCCGTGATGACCGTTGAGGGGCACTCGGAGACTATGCTGGGGGAACCTAGTGTCAGGGTTCCTGTCTTGTCAAATATCATTGACCTTATCTCCGCCAGCTTCTCCAAGTATGTTCCACCCTTGATTACGATACCCTTCCTAGCCGCCATTGCTATTGATGTGAAGTATGTGGCTGGAACAGATATTATGAAGGCGCTTGGACACGCAACCACGAGAAGTATTAGTGAGCGGTATAGCCAGGTGTCGAATGGCTCATTAAAGACCAATGGTGGAATCAATGTTGTTAACGCCGCCAACATCAATATTACGGGGACATACACCCGTGAGAACCTTTGAACTATCTGCTCCATTCGGGCTTTCCTCTTCCTTGACTCGATAACCAGCCTAACTATCTTTTGGACAAGGGTCTCCTGTGCGGAGGCTATAACACGTATTTTTAGGACGCCGTCGAGGTTGAGGGTCCCAGCGAATACACGGTCCCCCTTAGATATCCTTTTGGGCTCATACTCGCCTGTTATCGGGGACTGGTCCACATATGCCTCTCCATACTCGACCTCTCCATCGAGCGGTATCCTCTCCCCGGGTTTGACTATAATTAGCGTGTTGGGCTGGACATCCTTAACAGGCACCTCTATCTCTAATCCATCTTGTATGACTATTGCCTTATCTGGGATAAGCCTCGACATGCTTTCAACGATTTTCCTAGCTCTCTCCTGAATGTATCCTTCAAAGTATTCCGCAAAACAGTAAAGCATGAGAACGGTTGCCGCCTCAAACAGTAATCCAAGGTAGACGGCTCCGAAGGCTGCAACGCTCATCAAAAATTCTATGGAGAACCTCTTTTCCTCGATAAGCTCCCTTATCCCTATTATGCCTATGTAGAATCCTATGGGGAGTATTGTTGCATGATATATTATCGATGAAAGTGTGGATAGCCTGTCGGGGAGTGGTAGCGGCAGACCGCCGAGAAGAAAGTCAAGTAGCAAGGCTATGACAATGGAGGCTAGGAGAGCTACGCCTAACCGTATCCAGAGAGGCCCTCTTATCTCCAAGACCCTTTCAAGCTAGGGCGCCTACCCAACAATATTAAGTTGATACCATAGATTGGCGTCAAAATATTTGCTAAATATTATTATTGGGGCTGTTTGTTAATATGGGTGATGGTGGTCGTCAGTATAACCTTGCCCGAGGACCTGCTCCGGGGGCTGGACGAGTTTGTCAGGGTTCATGGCTATTTCAGTAGGTCGGAGGCTATCAGGGATGCTGTTAGGAACCTTATCACGGAGGTGGAGTTGGCCAAGATGGGGGCCGAGAACGTGGCAGCAAACATAATGGTGACCTACGAGTATGCGAGGAAGGATGTTGATAGGAAGCTTGGGGAGATGAGGCACGAGTTTGACGACGTATTGGTCGAGAACATCCATAGACATATCGGGGAGAAGTATTGCCTCGAGATACTGATTGCTCAGGGGAATGTTAAGAGGGTCATGAGCCTGATAGGCAGGGTTAGGGGGCTTAGGGGAATCCAGCAGGTCAAGGCAATAATAACAGAGCTCTAATCCTTCCTCGCCTTAATAACCCAGTAATCCTTCTCCTCCAGAACAACGTATCTAAATCCTCTCTGCTGTAGGACAGTCGGTATCGACTCCCTAGCCGAGATATCCGAGTCTGTTAAGACCTCTAGAACCTCGCCTGGCTTTAGGTCTTTGAGAGCTTTAACGGTCATGAGGGATGGATAGGGGCATATCATGCCTCTTGTGTCCACGGTCTTCGAGGGCTTGAGGGAGGCCAGCTCCTCCGACCCCTCGGCCAGGATTATCCTAACCTTCTTCTCCATGGGCCGCACCTCCTACACGAAGAACACCAACCCACCCTTCTTAGCTGCGGGCAGAGCGCTTCTCAGGAAGACGACCACATCCTCCAGCTCAACCCCCTCCTCCACGGTCTCCTCGGTTACACCCATCTGCTTAAGCATCTCCTTTGATGGAGCACACGCACATATTCTTACACCGCTTGAGATGGCGTCCTTTATGAGCTGGCTTAGGGGCGGGGCTCCCGGAAGCTGAATCTTCTCAGCTGCACCCTTCTTGATAACGTCGAGGCCTTTCATGGCGCAGTAGATATTCACCTTCACGTTCATTGCTACGGCCCCCAAGGCCAGCATGAAGGCTGGGTAAACCCTCTCAGGCTCGTTTGATAATAACACCATGTGTATCTCCTGCGGCTCGCTCATAACGCTGTCATATCACCCCCATTATTTATGTGTTATCAACTACTCCATACAGCATGGCATGGCCTTAAGGGGACGCTTAAACGCTATGGCGGCAAGCTTCATGGCCTCTGCGAAGGTTGGGAAGACGTGGATTGTGTCGAGTAGGTCCTCGATGGTCTGCCCAGCTCTTATCAAGTGGGCTGCGGCCACTATATACTCTGCAGCATGATGTGAGAGTGCGTGGACGCCTAGAACCCTGTGGCTCCCAGGCTCAATCACTATCTTGATTACACCGTCAGTGTATCCCGTTATCAGGGCCTTGGGAACATCGGTAAATCTTACGACCCTGCATGAGCAGGCATGATACTTTTCTACAACCTCCTCCTCGGTTAATCCGACCCATGCAGCCTGAGGCTCGGTAAAAGTTACGACGGGAACCGACGAGTAGTCCATCGTGGCCTTGCGTCCTGCCATGTTCTCCGCCGCCACAACACCCTCCCTGGCCGACAAAGTCTCAAGCATAAGCTTCTTCGAGACCACGTCGCCTGCGGCGTAAACCCTGGGATTACTTGTTCTCATGAATTCATCAACCTTAATGAACCCCCGTTTATCCAGCTCCACGCCAATCCTCTCAAGGTTAAGGCTTGATGTATTAGGTCTTCTACCCACGGCGATGAGAACTTTGTCAAACGTGAGTCTCTCTGAACCTTTGTGAGAGAGTATCTCGGCCTCCACCGCCTCACCTTTCCTCCGCAGCCTCGAAACCCTTGACTTGGTAAGTATGTTTATGCCCTCCTTTCTAAGCACGTCGCCAAGAATCTCCGAGACCTCAGGCTCAGCGACGGGGAGAACCCTATCCAAAGCCTCCACTATGGTTACCTTTGAGCCAAGTCTGGAGAAAGCCTGGCCCAGCTCAAGCCCTATCGCACCGCCCCCAATCACCAGCAAGGAGTCCGGCAGCTCCCTGAGTCCCCAAATATTATCAGTGGTGAGGTATGGAATGCTGTCCAATCCCTCTATTTTAGGTATGAGTGGAGCTGAACCAGTAGCTACAAGGAATATCCTCCCAGCAATCTCCTCCACCCTTCCCCCATCCTCAACCATTAAAGTCTCTGAAGACTTGAACGAGGCCTTACCCCCAACCAGCTCAATATTATAGTGGTCTAAAACTTTCTCATATTTCTCAGACCTCATGGAATCAACTAATCTCCTCAAACCATCCATGAGCCTCCCAAAGTCTAGGCTCGCACCCATAACGTCCACTCCATCAAACCTACTGTGCCTTGATTCATAGTATTGTTTTGCAGCCTCTATGAGGTATTTGGAAGGAACGCATCCAACATTAACGCACGTCCCACCAATCTTCCCCGAATTAACCATGGCTATAGAGCCTTCACCCTGAGTAAGCTCAGACAACCTAACAGCTGCGGCAAATCCTGCCGCACCACCCCCAACAACTATGAAATCATACCTCCTCAACTACGACCACAGATTATTCTCCAAAATACTCCAATAAATATTCAAATGACTTAGATGGAATATCAGGGTTTCTCCTTACTGAAAATAAGATTAATCAGAAGCCCATTTAACCTTTCGTTGCTTTCATTCGGTTTTTGTTTAATTGTTAAATGGTAATGCTTATAACACCCGTAACCCACGTTACCTGCATGCCAAAGGATGTTGTATGCGGTATGGAGGTAGGCGAGGATACGAAGTTTAAGGCCGAGTATAAGGGAAAAATATACTATTTCTGCTGCGAGCATTGCCTGAAGGAGTTTCAGAGCAACCCGGAGAAGTATGCTGGCTCATAGCCTTCTCAGAAAGCCTTAATTTTTATTTCCTTGGTTTTTTCTCTGTTCATGGGCGAGAAGTCCAAGAGGGTCGATGAGTCATCCTTTCTCAGGCTCGATAGGGTAGATTACGAGATAATTAGGATTCTTCAGGAAGATGGGAGAGTCATGTATAAGGACATAGCAAGGAAGCTTCACATAAGCATTCCTACAGTGAAGGCCCGGATCGAGAGGCTTAAGGAGCTCGGGGTCATAAGGAGGATAGCGGCAATCATAGACCCGGGAAGACTGCTCGGCAGAATACGTGCATTCATCCTGCTCCAAATAGCTCCACGGGAGTTGGAGCAAGTATCCAGGGAGCTCTCCAATATCAGGGAGGTTAGGGAGGCATACATAACCGCTGGCCCCATGAATATGATAGTTAAGGTCGAGGCAAGGGACTTCAACCACCTAGGGGAGCTGATAACAGAGAAGATTTCAAAGATTAATGGGATAACGAATCTTACGACAATAGCGATAACGAAGAGTGTTAAGGAGGAGTATGGAGCATACGTGGAGCCTGAAACCCCCATCCTGGTTAGATGCGACTTCTGTAAATCACCTATTGTGGGGAAGCCAATAATAAAATACATTAAGGGTGGAAAATACTTCTTCTCGAGCAAGGAGTGCGCTGAGGCGTTCAAGAAAAAATTGGGTTTGGGTTAGAGCTTCTTCAACTCACCTGAAAGTATCTTCTCTACCAAGGCGTTCCATTCATCCTTCTTTAGGACTACCTGGTTGCCCTCCTCGCCAATCAGGACCCTATCATCCTCTATAACCACCGCTGGACAACAGCCACTCTGACAAAGATACACCACGGTCATGGGATATACGTGGCAATCATCGAGTTATAAACCTTCGCCAAC
>JAHSRM010000043.1 GCA_021650775.1 Candidatus Benthortus lauensis | reverse complement strand
TCGAGGTTGCGGAGGCTGGGCTGGAACTCGGGCCAGTTTTCCAGGATTAGCTGGAAGTAGTGGAGGGTGTTCTCGGCCACCTTCAGGGTCTCCGTGCCTGGGCATAATTTCGGGTAGACCTCGGTTAGGCAGTAGGCTGCGGTGGGCTCCAGGGCCACTATCAGGTATCCTTGCTCGACGAGTTTATGGAGTATCTGTATGTTTTCCTCGGCTATTCTCCGTGCTTTGTCTAGGAACCCGTATTGGATGAGGGGCATCCCGCTGCTCCTCTGGGGAGGTAGAACCACCTTGTATCCCGCCTCGGCGAGCAGCTTGGCCATGGCCTCGCCTATCTCCGGGTAGGAGTAGTAGATTAGCGAGTCGGTGAATAGGGCTATCTTCCCCAGCCTCCCCTCACCCATCTCCCCAATCCTCCTCCCGAGATGCCTCCAAGAGAACCTGGGCAGAGGCCTCCTCGAATCAACTCCCACAACCTTCTCCAAGAACTTCCTGAAGGGCTTCCAGCCTAGGAGGGGGTTGATTATGGGTGAGAGCGTGCTCCCAGCCTTGGCCATGGCCTCGTATCTCGCCATCCACTTGTTGAGGGCCGGGAACCCATGCCTACCACCATGCCTATACTTGACAACAGAGTTGATGTAGGGCAGGTCTATGTCTACCGGGCATGCTTCACGGCAGAGGCCGCATGTGTAGCAGAGCTGGGCGAACTCCAGGTCATCGAGCCCCTCGGTTATGAGGGTCCACGGAATACCCATGGGGCCTGTGTAGGTTTTCCCGAAGACGTGGCCTCCGACCATGTTGTAGGTTGGGCAGACGTGGAGGCATGCAGAGCACCTGATGCAGAGGAGGGCCTCGGATACCTCTTTGTCGCTTAGGGCGTCCATCCTCCCGTTATCCACCAAGACGAACACCGTCTTCCTCCGTCTCCCAGAGCCGTCGATGGGGTTCTCCGGGGCTATGAGGCTCACGTAGCTGCTGAGTCTCTGGCCTGTGGCGCTTCTGGCGAGGACGCGGATTATCTTGAGTGCGTCCTTGACGGTGGGGACTATCTTCTCCACGCCTGCTATGATTAGGTGTATTGGGGTGTGGGCGAGGGCGAGCCTGTCGTTTCCCTCATTCGTCAGTATGACCGCCGCCCCCGTCTCCGCTATGATTATGTTCGCACCCGTTATCGTCATGTCGGCCTCGAGGTATTTTCTCCGCATGCTTCTCCTCACGGCCTCGACTATCCTCTGAGGGTCCGGCGGTATGTGTTCCCCCATGGTCCTTGAGAAGAGGGATGCTATCTCTTCACGGGTCTTGTGGATTGCGGGGGCGAGGATGTGGGCCGGGCGGTCTCCAAGTAGCTGGATTATCCTCTCACCCAGGTCCGTCTCCAGAACCTCCACACCATTCTCCTCTAGGGCCTGGTTGATGCCTATCTCCTCGCTGGTCATGGACTTGGACTTAACAACCCTCCTGACCCCGAGCCTCCTACAGATTCCCAGAACTATTTCCCTGGCTTCGGCCGAGTCTCCCGCCACGTAGAACTCTCCACCCATCCTCTCGACAGACTCTCTAAGCCTCCTCAAGCTCTCATCAAGGTCCCTAAGGGATTTCTCCCTAACCCGCCTCAACTCTGGGAGAAGGGTTGAGGGAAGCTCGGAAAGCGTCTTGGCCCTTCTCTCCAAGAATCTCCGGGAGGCCTTGAGGATAGGCCACCTATCCTTGAAGAGCCTTATCGCGTCATCGAC
>JAHSRM010000047.1 GCA_021650775.1 Candidatus Benthortus lauensis | reverse complement strand
GGTGGTTGTCGTGGGGGCAGGGCCTATGGGGCTTCTCAACATACAGGTCTCGAAGATGTCTGGGGGGCTTGTCGTCGCATCGGACCCGATTGAGGAGAGGCTTAGGGCTGCGAGGAGGATGGGAGCTGATATAGCCGTGAATCCCGGTGAAGAGGACCTGAGGGAGGTGGTTGACTCTGCCTCGGATGGATATGGGGCTGATGTGGTGATTGTAACGGTGGGTAGTGGGAGGGTTATAGAGGAGAGTGCCAGGCTCCTTGCGAAGGCCGGGAAACTAATCCTCTTCGCAGGCGTCTACCCGCCCTCGGAGGTGTCCCTTAACCCCAACCAGATTCACTACCACCAGATACAGATAACGGGTTCATACGACCATCAACGCCATCACTTCCTCAAGGCCTTGGAGATTATCTCACGTGGGAGGATTAAGGTCAGGGAGCTTATCACCCACGTCTTCCCGCTTGAGAGGATTGAGGATGGGTTCAGGGTGGTTGAGGAGAGGAGGGGGCTGAAGGTCCTGATTAAGCCTTGACAATCCTCTCAGCCTTCTCCAAGCTAATCTCCTCGTGTATTATCCTTGAGAGGGCCTCAGCCATCCTGCCAGGGTTCTCGAACTGCCAGATATTCCTCCCTATGGCTCCTCCAGCCGCACCAGCCTCCACGGCCTCCTTGACCACCCTCAGTATGTCGGCGGGCTTCTCCATCCTCTCGCCTCCCATGACGACTATCGGGGACTGGCAGGCCTCCACAATCCTCCTATAATCCTCCACAGGCCCCACATACGCTGTTTTTACTATGTCTCCGCCCACCTCCGACCCGAAGCGGGCTGCCTTCATCACGGGCTCGAACTCGTAGATGGTCTTTCCCCTCTCGTCCACGGGGACTACCTCGGCCATGTAGGGCATCTGCCACTCCTCGCATGCCTCCGCTATCTCGGCGAACTGGTTAATCCTCTCCTCGGGGACAGGGACCTCTCCGAAGTATGTCGTCTTGACCCCGTCCGCCCCAATCTTCACGGCCAGCTCCACATACTTGGGGTCGAAGGGTATCGTGAGTATCAGCGAGACCTTCCCACCTATTCTTGAGGCAACCTTCCTCGCCACACCAAGATTCAGCATGACCGCGTCCGCACCACCCTCAACAACCTTCTCAACCACCTCAACTATCCGCTCCAGGCCATCACCCATACCGAATAACCCATGGTCCATGGCCACCACAAGCGTCCTACCATCCTCCATGAACCTCGAGAGCCTAACCGCCTTGCCCGGGACAGGATACATGCGGCCCATGACCCTTAGGTTGCCTAAGGGCCTTAAAAAGGGATTCACCTAGTCGCCTATCCTCATCTTCTTTCCCGGCTGACCATAAGACTCCAGGAATCCTCTACGCAGGGCCTCCACCTCCCCTGGGTCTAGGGAGCCGACCTCCCCGAGCATCCTTGCGAGGTAGTATGTCCTGGCCTCCTCCTCGACCAGGAGGGCCGTGTGGAATGCTTCGTCAAGGTCTCTTCCAACCGCCACGACCCCGTGGCTCCTTACCAGGACCGCCATCCCATCCCCCAGGCTCTCCACGACCTCCTCGGCCATCTCCAAGCTCCCAGGCCTAACATACCTGGTCACCGGGACCCTATGGCCAATTGCGGAGGCAGCCTCCACGGTCACTATGGGTATCTCCTCCCCCCTGACGGCGAAGACCAGGGCGTATGGCGAATGGGTGTGGATAACGGCTCCCACATCGCTCCTCGCACGATATATCTCCAAGTGCATGGGCGTCTCGGTTGTGGGCCTAAGCCTCCCCTTCAGGACCCTTCCGTCGAGGCTCATGAGGAGGAGGTCCCCGGGCTTCAGGGCGGTCTTCTCAACCCCGCTGGGCGTAATCAGGACCCGCCTCCCATCCAGCCTGGCGCTCAGGTTCCCCCAAGTCCCTGCCATCAACCTATACCAGAAGCACTTCCTAGCTATAGCCAGGAGCCTCCTCCTCAGCCCCTGCTCCGAGGCCATAACCCCAACAAACACCCCCGAGAAATAAACCAGACCCGGAAATGCTTAAATCCAGCCGAGCAACAACAATAGCTGGCATCATGAAGGTCTCCGGCTGAACCCCGGAGGCCGGACGCGGGAGAAGCACACGCTTACAATGACCGCGCACACAGGCCCGAGACAAGACACCGCCAACCAGACAGCGGGCCACACCCCTGGACCCGACCACGCCGGCCGGTGGATGCCTCGGCTCGGGCGCCGAGGAAGGGCGTGGCAAGCTGCGAAAAGCCCCGGGTAGCCGCATGCAGGCGTTGATCCGGGGATCCCCGAATGGGATCTCCTGGGGGTCTGGTGCCTCGTGCGCCAGGCCCTCGCTCCCGGGTTTTATCCTGGGAGCGGGAACCCCCCGAACGGAAACATCCAAGTAGGGGGAGGAGAAGAAACCAAAACGGGATTCCCTGAGTACCGGCGAGGGAAAGGGGAGGAGCCCAAACCGAACCCGCAGGGGATAACCCTGCGGGGATGTGGGGTTACGGGGCCTGGGGCCCACCCCAGCCCGCCGACCCGAAGCGGCCTGGAATGGCCCGCCAAAGAGGGTGACAGCCCCGTAGGGGAAGGCGGGAGGGGTGATGCCCAGCGCCCAGAGTACCGTACCTCGGATATGGTGCGGGAAGTTGGGGGCCATCGGCCTCCAAGGCTAAATACGTCCCGAGACCGATAGCGCACCAGTAGCGTGAGCGAAAGGTGAAAAGTACCCCGGGAGGGGGGTGAAAAGCGCCTGAAACCGGCCGGCGACAGACGAGTGCGGCCCGAAAGGACAATCCCCACGAAGACCCCTCACCATGGGGGTCGAGTGGGGATACCAGGGTCGCACGCTCCGTCTTGAAACACGGGCCGGGGAGTGCATGGCCGTGGCGAGCCTAAGGGCTCACCAAGGCCCGCAGGCGTAGGGAAACCGACTTGCCCGCAGCCTGGGACCTTGTGCCCAGGCGAGGGGCGGGGTCTGAAAGGGCCTGAAGTCACGGCCATGCGGCTAGAAACCGGGCGATCTAGCCCTGGGCAGGGTGAAGCCGGGGGAAACCCCGGTGGAGGCCCGTAAGGGGTCCTGACGTGCAATTCGGTCCCCTGACCTGGGGCTAGGGGCTAAAAACCAATCTAGCCCGGTGATAGCTAGTTCCCCCCGAAGTGTCTCGCAGGACAGCCCCGGGCGAGGTAGCCCAGGGGGTAGAGCACCGATAGGGGGGTAAGGGCTCGAAAGGGCCCGCCTCCCTTTCGAACTCCGAATCCCTGGGCGCCGTAGACCCCGGGAGTGGGGGGTAGGGGGTAAGCTCCTACCCCGAGAGGGGAACAACCCAGACCTGGGGTTAAGGCCCCTAAGTGCCCGCTAAGTGAACAAACCGAAGGGCGTCCCCAGCCTAAGACAGCGGGGAGGTAAGCTTAGAAGCAGCTATCCTCTAAGGAGTGCGTAACAGCTCACCCGCCGAGGCTGGGGGCCCCGAAAATTGACGGGTCTAAGCGGGCCGCCGAAACCCCGGGTCACCCAGCGTAATGCTGGGTGGCGGTAGGGGGGCGTAGCGGCTGGGCAGAAGCCGGGCCGTGAGGTCCGGTGGACCGGCCGCTAATGTAGATCCCGGTGGTAGTAACAGCAAAGAGGGGTGAGAATCCCCTCCGCCGCAGGGGCAAGGGTCTCCCGGCAATGCGTCGTCAGCCGGGAGTAAGCCGGTCCTAAGGCCGACCCTAACCGGGTAGGCCGAAAGGGAAACCGGTTAAGATTCCGGTGCCACGGGGGTAGGATTGCGGCAACGCAAGCCCGCCTCCTGACGCTTCGGGGTAGGCCGAGCCGGGCCGTAGCCCGGTCCAACCGCATAAGCCTGGGGAGAGCCGTAATGGCGAGAACCAGGTGAAGGCGGGATGGGGCCCCCGTATGGGGGCTTCGGCCGGGCCCTGGAGCCGGTGAAAAGGGAGGCGGGAACGAGCCCCCGTGACCGTGCCAAGAACCGACACAGGTGCCCCTGGGTGAGGAGCCCCAGGCGTGTGGGGTGACTCCGGGCGAGGGAACTCGGCAAACTGGCCCCGTACCCTCGGTAGAAGGGGTGCCTGTGGCCTTGGGCCACGTGCCTGGGGCCGCAGGTCGCAGTGACAAGGGGGTCCCGACTGTTTAATAAAAACATAGGGAGCCGCAAGACCGAAAGGTCGTGAACGGCTCCTCAATCCTGGCCAGCAGGGGTACCTGAAGCCCGGGTCCAACCGGGTCAAGGGCCCCTAAACGCCGGGAGTAACTCTGACTCTCTTAAGGTAGCCAAATGCCTTGTCGGGTAAGTTCCGACGTGCATGAATGGATCAACGAGGGCCCCGCTGTCCCCGCCCGGAGCCCCGTGAACCCACATAACCTGGATGAACAGTCCAGGAACCCCCAGCGGGGAGAGAAGACCCTGTGGAGCTTTACTGCAGCCTGTCGCTGCGGTGCGGCTGGAGGTGCAGAGCGTAGCCGGGAGCCGTCGATCCCAGCCTCTCCGGGGGCTGGGGGAGGCGCCCATGTAACACCGGCCACCTCCGGCTGTGCCGCTAACCGGGGCCTGTGCCCTGGGACAACGGCAGGTGGGCAGTTTGGCTGGGGCGGCACCCCCTCGAAAAGGTATCGAGGGGGCCCAAAGGTCGGCTCAGGCGGGACAGAAACCCGCCGTAGAGTGCAAGGGCAAAAGCCGGCCTGACTGCGCCCTTCACAGTAAGGGGCGCAGGGGGGAAACCCGGGCCTAGCGATCCATCGTCTCCCACCGATGGGGGACGGTGGTGACAGAAAAGTTACCCCAGGGATAACAGGCTCGTCGCGGGCGAGAGTCCCCATCGACCCCGCGGCTTGGTACCTCGATGTCGGCTCTTCCCATCCTGGCCGTGCAGCAGCGGCCAAGGGTGCGCCTGTTCGGCGATCAAAGGGGAACGTGAGCTGGGTTTAGACCGCCGTGAGGCAGGTCGGATTCTACCTGCTGGGGGCGTTGGCCGCCTGAGGGGAAGGTGCTCCTAGTACGAGAGGAACGGAGCGCCGGGGCCAACGGGGTACCGGTCCTCCTACAGGGGGTAGCCGGGCACCCGCGCCCCCGCGGATAAGGGCTGAAAGCATCTAAGCCCGAAGCCGCTCCCGAGACCAGGCGGCCAATCGGGGGCCATGTGGCCCGGCAACGGGCCTCGGCCTCCGACGAGGGCTCCCGTAGAAGACGGGTTTGATGGGGTGGGGGTGTAAGGGCGGAGGCCTCTGCGCCGGACGCCCTCAGCCCGCCACTCCCAATCGCCCGAGGGGTCCAGGGGTTCCGCTGTCTGGGCGAGAGTGTCTTGTCTCGGGCCTGTGTGCGCGGCCCGGTTATTCTCCTAGTAGGTCTTGGGAGGCTTTCTCGGCCTCTTGTATGGTCTTCTCTGGGTCTAGGGTCTGGGGTTGGCCGTCCCTCAGGATGATTCTACCGTCTATGATTACGTCTCGGGTGTCCGAGCCTGTGGAGCAGTAGGTTGCGGCCGTGTAGGGGCTCCTTATTGGCCGGTATCTCGGCTTCCTAGTGTCGAGGACTATCACATCCGCCCTCATCCCAGGCTTTATCGAGCCCGTGTCCCTTAGGCCTAGGGCCAGGGCCCCTCCCCTCGTGGCCATCCAGACCGCCTTCTCGACTGGTAGGGCCGTGGGGTCCATGTAGCGGAGCTTCTGGAGTAGGGCGCCGGTCTTGAGGTCTTGGAGGAGGTCCAGGCTGTTGTTGGTTCCAGGGCCGTCGGTTCCCAGGCCGACCCTCATCCCCATCCTCAGCATCTCGTCTACCCGGGCCATGCCGAGGCAGACCTTCATGTTGGAGACAGGGTTGTAGGAGACGGCCACATCCCTCTCGGCTAGAATCCTCAGGTCATCGTCGTCGAGGTGGATTGCATGGGCGAGTATCACGTCGCTCTTGAGGAAGCCTATCCTGTCGAGCGCCTTGACGGGGCTGACGCCGTTCCTCCTGACGAACTCCTCGACATGGGGCCTCGACTCGGCCAAGTGCATGTGTATCCCGACCCCGAGCCTATCTGCCTCCTCCCTAACCTTGGAGAGGAACTCAAGGCTGCAGGAATACTCGGCGTGGGGTCCGAGCATGGTCCATATCCTCCCCCTCCAGCCCCTATATCTCCCGGCGAACTCTGCTCCCCGCCTCAGAGCCTCCCTCCCACGCTCCTCGTCGAACAACTCTATCATGGCCTCGCAGAGGACGGCCTTCATCCCGGACTCATCAACCACCCCCGCAACCTCCTCCATGAAGAAGTAGTGGTCGTTGAAGCACGTGATACCGGAGGAGAGCATCTCGAGGCACGCCAGCCTAGCACCGGCCCGGACATGCCACGGCTTCATCCTAGCCTCCCTGGGCCAGATGGTCTCCTTGAGCCACTTCTCTAGGGGCTGGTCCTCGACTGCGTTCCTGAAGAGGGTCATGGCTGCGTGGGTGTGGCAGTTTATCAGACCGGGCATGACCACGCATCCCCTGGCATCTATCTCCTCCTCCCCCCTTACCTCGTCCCTCCCAACGTAGCTTATCTTCCCGTCCTCTATCCCGACGCTGCCTCCCCAGAGAACCCTCATGGACTCATCCATGGTCAAGACTATGCCGTTCCGTATCGCAACGTCGAACCTCATAACACATCAACCTATCTGGGGGACTACCTTCTCGGCGAACTCCCTCTGGGCCTTCATGTCCGGCGAGTATGGGAAGTTGAGGACGAAGTAGCTTACGCCTCTCTCCACATACTCGTTTATCTTCTCGACGCATTCCTTTGGAGTCCCTGCTATGACCCCGTCCATGAACTCCTCCATGCTCATGGTCTTCAGCTCCACCACGTTGGAGTTCTCCTTGAACCTCCTAATCCTCTCCCTAAGCTCGGCCCCATCCTCGCCCATGAAGACGAATCCATGCCAAGTCAGCCCCACCTCTCCCGGGTCTCTCCCAACCTCCCTGCATATCTCCCTGAAGACCTTGAATCTCTCCTCGACCTTGCTGGGTGATAGGAGGGCTATGTTTAGGTAGTCTGCGTGCTTGGCCGCTATCCTGAAGACCCTTCTATCTTTTCCTCCGACCCAGACTGGTGGATGAGGCTTCTGGACGGGCTTAGGCTCCGAGACAAGCTCCTTCACCCGATAATACCTGCCCTCGAAGCTGAACCTCTCCCTAGTCCACGCTCCCTTGATTATCTCGAGTCCCTCGCCCAGCATGGCTATCCTCTCCGAGGCCGTCCTGAATGGTATCCCATAGGCCTCATACTCATCCCTGAACCACCCGGCCCCAATCCCGAACTCAAGCCTACCCCCGCTAATCACATCAACGGTCGCAGCAATCTTGGCAAGTATGGGTGGATGGCGGTAGGAGTTGCATGTCACTAGGACTCCGAGCCTCACGGCCTCGGTCTGGGTCGCAAGGTAGGTCAGGGCGGTCCAGGGCTCCATTATGCTCCAGCTCGTCTCACGGGACATGGGGTAGAAGTGGTCGTAGACCCAGAGTGAGCTGTATCCGAGGTCCTCAACCTCCCTCGCAGCCCTCCTCAAATCAACCAAGCCATACTCCTCCAGCCAGAGCTGGACACCGAACCCGACCAAGCCATAGACACCCTCACAGGCATGGGGAACCCAAGTATATTAGTTATTGAGGGGCCTTGAACCCGTGATGAGGTGGAGGTTCGAGAGACGGTTCGACACCCTCAGGGACTTCCTACCCTTCGTGCTGAGGGCGGCGGAGCACTATGGATGCAGGACGAGGGTCAGGGAGGGCGGAGGAGAGGCGAGCGTGGAGGCCGAGTCCAGCTCCCTGAAAGCACACGTCAAGATACGTGAGAAGACCCTCGAGGACCACCCATTCAGAAGAAGCCTCGGACCCATAAAAGCCCTCGACGTAGAGATAGAGGCGGAGGGAGAAGACGCCCAAAACTTCTACAACCGCATAATCCTACTCTCACTAAGAGCATTCTGCTAAACCAAAAATACCCCCATAAGAAAGAAGAAGTTGTTGTACGGTGGATGGGCTATGATGGAGCCTCAAGAAAAGTAAATAAGGTAAGGTAAAGAAAAAGATAATCAGAAAGTACAAAGCCAATTAAAGAAATCAAAGTTATATTTTTATAGCTTTATTTATAGCCTTTAAATATTATCATGAAATAATAAAATAGGGGTGTTTTTATGGGATGCAGTAAGATTCCTAAACGTCCGAAAGGGATAAAGGGTTACATAATAGAAGACGTTTGGATAGATAAAAAAGAGCGGTATGAAGAATGGGAACCACATGTTCAGGCTATAAAACATGACAATGGGGATCTTTCTCTAAGATTTTGTTATTGGAAAAGAAATTCAGATGGTAGCAGAGGAGATTTCGCTAGAGTCCCGATGTTCATATACGAATGGACAATAAAAGACTTAGTGCAAGAAGCAAGAAAACATAATGCCGAAATAATCTTAATGCTATTAAGAAAATTTAATGAAGAATAATATACTTCCCAGATCTGCATTGCTAGCTTTTGCGATTATGGGATCAGGTCTCTTTTTGATTCCTTTCATTTTGATTTTCTCTGTTATTTACGCGATTCTTCCTTACTTAACTTTTTATAATATTCTAATGGTAAGTTTCTTTTTATCTTGGTTTTTAATGATTTGGACTACTATAACCGACAGAGTTTTAATATTATTCATAGGACTCAAGAAGAAATTCATAGGAATCTCGAGATTTGGAGGGAAGTATTTCTCATATTATAAGATATGCCCAAAATGTGGGCAACAATATGAAATACGGGATGAGACAGTTATTATAAGGGATAGATTAGTCATAGGTTATAAATGCCCCTTTTGCAACGAAACTGTTTACTTATGAGTATAATATTCATGGTCTCCCTTCTCTAACGTTTATAGGAAGGGTTGATAAGGGAGGGATTAGTTCTTCTTTATGGGGCGAGCGGCGGGGCGGGCCACGGGGAACTCCCGAGGAAGCTCCTCCCCCACACGGGAGGCGCACGGCGCCGTGAGGCGCAGGGGGAGACCCCTGGCAACGCCACAGAAACGAGACCCCCCGCCACCCGATGGAGATGATGCGGCCGCTAAGCCGTTGATTGGAGGGTGGTGGGAGAAGGGTGAAACGGGCGTCCCGTGCGGGGAAAGGCTCCGGGCCTATGACCACGCCTCCCGGGGAGGCTGCGGGAAACCGACCAGACGAATCCCGCCCAACACAGAAGGAGGGCTACCGCCGCTCGTCCCCAAAAAATGAAAAGACTACCTTAGGCTATTTGTAAGCCGTCTTCCTAGCCCTTATTGTTAGAAGGGTGATGGTTTTCGCTTTGTTATCTATGGTGTAGATTACCCGGTAATCTCCCGCTCTAAGGCTCCACTTCCCGGCTAAATCTCCTTTGAGTGGTTTTCCGAGAAAGGGGTTCGCCTCAAGCCTCCTTATGATGGAGTCTACCCTAATCTTTATTTCCCGTTCAAGTTTTCTAAAGTCTCTCTCAAATCTCCTGGTGACCAGAATTCTATATTTCTCCAGAGCTTCTCAGCTCCTTAATGAACTCGTCATAGTTTCTGACCCTTCCGGCCTTCAAGTCCTCTTCAGCCTCTCTAACAGCCTCCATGGACTCCCGGTCACCCATAACCTCAAGAGTCTCCAAGATATCCTCCAACAATCTAATGGCTCTAAGAAGAAGCCTGCGATCCTCCTCGTCCAGAACTATCCTAGCCATGCAGAAATACACCAGTAAACCCGCCTATTTATCTGTACTCCAGCTCACGTAAGCTTAATATAGCTTAGGGTGGGGGAACCCCCTCATTTTTCTCTCTGTGAAATAGTTGGTGTTGTGGATTAAGGTTTTATGGGTCTTGTTTCTATCTTTTCATGGTGGTTATGGTTGTTGGCTCTTGTCTTGAGGGCGGAGTTTTCTCCTAGGCCTGGCTATGGTGTGCTGGAGGTTGAGAGGAGGACTGGGAAGGTTAGGGAGGGTAGCATGGTCTGGAGGAACCCGAGGATAGGGTTGGAGGAGCGTGGGAGACCTAAGCCTCGTGGCAAGGAGGTCTTGCTGAGGGTTGGGGCCGTTGGCATCTGCGGGAGCGACGTCCACTTCGTTGAGACCGACAAGGATGGATACATGCTCTACCCCGGGCTTGTGAAGACCCCTGTGGTGATAGGCCATGAGCTGAGCGGGATAGTCGAGGAGGTTGGCCCCGAGGTCAAGGACGTGAAGCCAGGCGACCTGGTCACAAGCGAGGAGATGTTCTGGTGCGGTGAGTGCGAGGCATGTAAGGTGAATTACTTCAACCACTGCCTCAGGCTGAACGACCCCTCGGACATGAGCTTCGGGGAGCTGGGGTTCACCCATGACGGAGGAATGGCCGAGTATGTCCTTATACCCCATGAGAAGTATCTCTGGAAGATTGACTCACTGGTGGAGAGGTATGGGAGCGAGGAGAAGGCCTTGGAGGCGGGAAGCCTGGTCGAGCCCACCTCGGTCTCCTATCACGCAATCTTCAACAGGGCGGGTGGGTTCAAGCCAGGTGGATACGTCGTGGTCTGGGGTGCGGGGCCGATAGGGCTGGCTGCGATAGGCCTCTCCAAGGCCGCTGGAGCCTCCAAGGTTATCTCCTTCGATATAAGCCCGATTAGGAGGGAGCTGGCCGAGAAGATGGGAGCCGACCACGTCTTCGACCCAGCCGAGCTCTCGAAGAATGATGTGGAGCCTTGGGAGAAGATTATGGAGCTTACGGGCGGAGAGGGTGCGGACATGCACGTGGAAGCGGCAGGCGCCCCCAGGCATACGCTTCCCCAGATGATTAAGAGCCTCGCGATAGGCGGTAAGATTACGTGGATTGGTAGGGCTCCCCAGGAGACGCCGATATACCTTGAGGTGCTTCAGGTTAGGAGGGCTCAGGTCTATGGGAGTCAGGGCCACTCGGGTTGGGGGAACTTCAAGAACGTTATCAGGCTGATGGCTGCTGGGAAGATAGACATGACGAGGATAATCACGAGCAGGTTCAAGCTGGAGGATGCCTTGAAGGCCTTCGAGAGGGCTCATAAAAGGATTGATGGGAAGATAACCATCAAGCCCTAATACCTGACCTCGACGGGTCTGCCTGACCTGTAGGACTCCCAGCATGCCTCGGCTATCCTCACCACCCTGTATCCATCCTCCTCATTTATCATAGGCTTGGAGTCCTCTTTAACCGCCTTAACGAAGCTCTCCAGCTCCGTTAGGTATGCGTCGTAGAACCTCCTCTCAAACCACTTCACCCCACCGTAGATTACCCCCTCACTCGTCCCAAGCGAGTATAGGCTCTCCATCTTCTCGCCAACGTATATCGTCCCCTCGGTTCCATGGACCTCGGTCCTGAGGTCGTATCCCGCCACAGACTTCCTCGCACCGTAGACTAGGCCGTGGCCCCCGCCCTCCATCCTGAACGCTATGGTCGTTGAGTCGAGGTCCCCAGTCTCCCTCATCTCGGGGTAGAAGTAGACTCCCCCTATCACGTAGACCTGGCTTACCTCGGAGTCCATGAGCCACCTGGCCATGTCGAAGTCGTGGGAGAGCATGTCGAGGAAGATTCCGCCGCTCTTCTCGGGCTGGGCCGCCCACCTGGGTGGGGCCACGGGGTCCCTCGCTATCGCCACGTAGTGGACGGGCTTACCTATCCTTCCCTCCTCTATGCTCTTCTTAGCCTCCATGTATGCGTGGTCGAACCTCCTCATGTATCCGACCTGAAGCTTAAGCCCCCTCCTCCCAACCTCCTCGACCACACGCCTCGCCTCATCCGAGGAGACTGTCATGGGCTTCTCGACGAAGACGTGCTTCCCCTCCTCGAGGCATCTCAGAATCATCTCCTCGTGAAGGTAAGTGGGCGTCGCTATGACAACGCACTCCACATCCCTGTCCCTGAGCATCTCGACGTAGTCGGTATACCATCTCACCTTAAGCCTCTCACCCACGTCTCTCGCAAGACCCTCTACTGCGTCGCTTACCGCAACAAGCTCGGCGCCCTCTACCCTCGACTTGAGAAGCTCTGCGTGGAGCCTCCCAATCCTCCCGAGGCCTATGACTCCGAACCCGATGCTCATCAAACCCAGCCTCCCCAACCATGTGATTAACTCTTCTCTATATGAGGAGGGGGAGCAGGGTCTCGGCAGCCTTCTCGAGCATCTCCCTGTAGCTCGGCTCGGTCCTAGCCTCCACGCTTAGGTATCCACGGTATCCTGCCTTGGCCAGCCTGAAGACTATTCTCTCCCAGTCGAGTATCCCCATGCCTGGGGCCAGCCTGTTGCTATCCGCTACGTGGACGTGGCCTATCATCTCCCCCAGCCTCGGTATCAGGTCATAGACACTCCTCTCCTCGAGGGTCGCATGGAACGTGTCGAGCAGTATCCTGACACTCCTATAGCTCCTCGCAATCTCTAAAGCCTCCCCAAACCTGTTGATTAGGTCGGTCTCATACCTGTTTAGAGGCTCGAGCACAAGCGTTATGCCTCGGCCTGATGCGTATTCGTCGAGGGACTCGAGGGAGCTTCTCAGCCTCCTCATGGCTCCCTCCCTGTCTCCGCCGCTCCTACCCCTCGCAAGACCTATCACAACCCTGCCCGAACCCAACTCCACAGCAGTATCCACGTATCTCTTGAAGAACTCGATGGCCCTCGCCCTCGACCCCTCATCTCCATCAGAGAGGCTGTAGCCATAGGTCAGGTATGAGAGCCCCGTGGAGACTGCGGCCACCCCGAGGCCCCGCTCCTCGGCCTCCCTCCCAAGAGCCTTGACATCGGCCTTAAACGGGTCCGCTATATTATACTCGACGCCTCCGAACCCCAGCTCCGCAAGCATGTCAAGGGCCTCAGGAAGCCCGCCCCTGAGAACTATGTCGAACCCTGTCTCCCCAACGGTCACCGCATAGACCGCTGAGAGCTTCATGGAGGGCAAGGGGGTGCACCTACAAAAGAGGGGTGGGGTTTAGGGCTCCCTCTTCCTCTCGAATGGCTCGGCCCACTTCTCCGGCTTATGGTAGTAGAGGTCCTCGAAGTTTATCCATGTTCTCGGGACCTGGCCCGGCGGATAGGTCTTGTGGAGCCACTCCACGAACTCCTTAACCCTCTCGATGACCTTCTCGACTATCACCTCACCCTTCTTGGGGTCGGCGAGCTTGGCCCACCCAACCGTCCCCTTCGAGTAATAGTAGAACTCGGGGGCATGGCTCACGTCATACCAGTTGAAGGGCTTGTCGATGAAGACGTTTCCAGCTGCGTTCACGTATTTTCCTGGGAGGACCCTGAAGACGCCCCAGTCCCCCTCCTTCCTCAGGGTCTCCTCGTCGATTAAGTCTGGGGCCACATACCACGTGACGCTCGTCTCCACCTCGTCTGCGTGGATGAAGGCGGTCTCAAGCCTGACCCCCGGCGCTATCTCCTCGCCTGACCCAGCCTTCCTTAGGAGGTCCTGAGCCCACTTCCACCAGCTTGTAACCAGGATTAGTGCGTGGGCCTCCTTCTCGATTATGGCCACATCCTTGGCTATGGGTAGGACGTATTCTTGGCCGTGGCTGTTCCATAGGATTATCTTCTTGAAGCCTGCGTTGGAGAGCCATCTGGCGACGTCTGAGACATACTCGACGAGGGTTGAGGCCTTGACGGGTATGGTTCCCTTCATGCCGTAGTGGTGGCTTGGGTGGCTTCCATACTGGATTGGAGGGGCCACAGTTACGCCCGTGTCGTATGCGACCCTCTCCGCTATGCTCACTCCTATCAGGGTGTCCTCGCCGAGTGGTGCGAATGGGCCGTGGGCCTCCGTGGAGGCTATCGGGACGAATACTATGTCGTTCTTCTTTACCCGTTCATCCAGCTCCTTCATGGTCATCTGGTCTAGGTATATCTTCTCTCCATCCTTGTTGAGGACAGGCTTACCCCACCTCTCGCTAAGAGGCTTAAGACCAGGCATAACCCATCAACCCATCCATCCCCAGCTCATCCTATAAATCTATGCCATGGCCCAGCAATCCTCTACATCTGCCAAAGGATTAAATCTCGGAGGCCCACCGCATCGGCCGTGAGGAGGGTTAGGTTCGGCTGCCACGTCATATCCTACGGTGATGTGGAGGGGACCCTGAGGTATGGTGTTATGGTCGAGGAGCATGGCCTGGACGTGGTCAGCCTACCCGACCACCTCTTCCACCCCGTGGGCGGCCCCTTCCTCCGTGAACCCGCATGGGACTCCTTCATGATAATGGCGGCCCTCGCAGTGAGGACGAGCAGGGTTACCCTCATGACGGTCACCGACACGGTTAGGAGGCATCCTGCGGTCCTGGCCAACGAGGTCTCGACGCTGGACCACCTCTCGGGCGGGAGGACGGCCCTCGGGATAGGGGCGGGCGAGCTCTTCAACTTCGCACCCCTGAAGGATATCAGGTGGGATAAGCCCTTCACCAGGTTCAGGGAGGCCTTAACAGTCCTGAGGGGCCTATGGCTCTCCACGCCCGAGAAGCCCCTGAGCTTCAAGGGAAGATACTTCCACGTGGAGGGAGGATACCTGGGCCTCAAGCCCCTCCAGAAGCCCCACCCCCCACTCTACATAGCGGGATACGGCCCCAGGATGAAGAGGTTGATGGCCGAGGTCGGGGACGGGTGGGTTGCCTGGATGCATAGCCCAGGCTCGCTTAGGAGGGAGGTTGAGGAGATACGGGGCCTGCTCTCGGAGGCCGGCAGGAGCCCGGATGGGTTCGAGGTCGCAGTCATACTCCAGTCGGCTGTCTTGGAGGACTCGGAGAAGGCTTGGAGACTTGTGGCGGAGAGGGTTAGGCCCTCCCTCTGCGTCAGGCCCGAGCTCCTAAGGTCCATGGGCTACGGGGAGATAGCGGATGAGGCCATGGGGCTGTGGAGGACCGCCTTCACACGGGAGGAGGCCGAGAGGATTCTGAGGCTGAGCGAGAGGATACCCATGGAGGCGGTGAGGGAGGTGAGCGTGGCGGGAACCCCCAGGGAGGCCCTACAGCAGGTCGAGCGGTTCATAGAGGCTGGAGCAACCCTAATCCTAATCTCGCCCGTGGGCGGGACATTCAACCAGACCCTAAAGGCCTTCAGGGACCATGTAATCCCACACCTAAAATAAACGTTAATAGCATCAAGGATACGGGGCGGTTGCCCATGTATAGGACGGCCATAGTGAACTCGAAGTCCTTTGGAGTCCACTCCGATGCCCTGAGGGAGCTTGAGAGGCTGGGTGAGGTCGTCAGGCTTGACCTGCCCCGGGATATAGGTGGGAGGGAGCTTGCCGAGAGGCTGAGAGGCGTCCACTTCGTCATCGCAAGCGTTACTCCCAGGTATGGCCGTGAGTTCTTCGAGCATAACGGGGACGTGGTCCTAGTTGCGAGGCACGGTATAGGGTATGATAACGTGGATGTGGAGGCTGCCACGGAGCATGGGGTCGTGGTCTCAAGGGTTCCCGGCCACGTGGAGAGGGAGGCCGTGGCGGAGCTCGCTATCGCACTTATGCTCGACGCCGCCCGCAGGGTTTCTCACTCATTCATAGCTGTTAGGGAGGGTAGGTGGAGGGATAGGGGGAGGTTCATAGGGTTCGAGCTAAGGGGCAAGAAGGTGGGCGTGATAGGTCTTGGGAACATAGGCGGGAGGGTTGCCGAGATACTCTCGAAGGGGTTCGGTGCAGAGGTCCTCGCATACGACCCATACGTCTCCGAGGAGAAGGCAAAGTCTGTGGGAGCCAGGCTCGTAGGCTTGGATACCCTCCTAAGGGAGTCGGATGCGATAACACTCCACGCAGCCCTCACGCCAGAAAACTACCACATGCTGGGCCGTGAGGAGTTCGGGAAGATGAAGGATGGGGTGGTTATAGTGAATGCGGCCAGGGGCGAGCTGATAGACATGGAGGCCCTGCTCCAAGCCCTGGAGGAGGGTAAGGTTGGATACGTGGCCTTCGACGTGGTTGAGGGCGAGCCGATAGACGCCGACCACCCGCTCCTCAAGTATGAGAACGTGGTGATAACACCCCACATAGGCGCCTACACCCGTGAGTCCCTTAGTGGGATGGATGAGGCCATGGTTGAGGCGATAAAGTCGGTGATAAGGGGCGAGCCTCCTGAAGGGATAATTAACAGGGAGGTCTATGAGAGGGGTGTGAGGAGACTCCCAGGAGATGGGTAGCCCGAGGCCCCCCTACATAGTCTCACTCGACATAGGGACAACCAACATAAAGGCAGCCCTAATCGACTCGGAGCTCAAGATAGTTAGGGTTGGGAGGGAGAGGTCTCCTTTCAGGGAGCATGGTGGAAGGGTCTCCGAGCATGAGCCGAGGCTCCTGCTGAGAAAGGCTGAGCAGCTTGTGAGAAGCGTGTCGAAGGGATATGGGGGGGAGGTCGAGGCACTCACCATCTCCTCATACATCTGCGGCCTAATAGCTCTCGACAGGAACCATAGGGAGCTGACGGGCCTGATTACCTGGGCCGACGCAAGGTCTGAGGCTGTCCTAGGAGAGCTGTGGGAGAAGCATGACCCACGTGAAATCTACGAGAGGACTGGGTGCCCGCCCCTCCACATGTATCTCCCTCCCAGGATTTGGTGGATGAGGAAGACCATACCCAGGGTCTCCGAGGATGCGGCCCTACTCCTCGGCTCCAAGAGCTACTTCATCCTAAACCTCCTCGGCCAGCCATACACCGACCTCGCCATGGCCTCATCAACCCAGCTACTCAACATCAGGGGGCTTAGATGGGATGGGAGGGCTCTTGAGGTGGCTGGTGTGGGGGAGGAGGTTCTGCCTATACCCGTGGAGGGTGGAAGGGTTCTCGACACGATTCCAGGCGGCATCTCCTCCAGGCTTGGACTCGGCCCCTCGGTTAGCCTGGTTCCCAGCGTCTTCGACGGAGCCTCCTTCATACTCGGCCTCGGATGCCATGGCGAGGGGGTCGGGGCCTCGCATATCGGGACCAGCAGCATGCTCAGGGTCTCCTCCAGGGAGCCTGTCATAGACCGTGGGGGGATGGAGATACAGTGCTACTACCTGATGGAGGGCAGATGGATTCCCGGGGGCTCGGTTGGGAACGCTGGGATACTGCTTGAGTGGCTGGCTGAGGGGTTCGGGGTGGATGTCGAGGAGATTCTCAGGGAGGTTGCTGGAATAGATGTCGGCCCAGATTCTCCCATCTCGATACCGCTTCTCGTCCCGGAGCGGACGCCCCTCCTGGCCGGTAGAGAGGGAATACTCATACATGGATTGAGGGTCGGCCACGGCCTACCGCACCTCGCACACTCGCTCCTACTCGGCTTCACCCTCCTCCTCAGGAGAATCAAGGAGAACCTGGCTGGAAACGGCCTAAGAATAGGGGAGATACGGGTGGCTGGAGGAGGCTCGAGGAACCCCCACATACTCCAGCTAATCTCGGACATGCTCGGGGTCCCTGTTAGGAAGCCCGTCGGCCTCGAGGAGGCAGGCCTGGTTGGGAACGCAGTTGCGGCGTTCAAGGCCCTTGGATACATGGGGTTGGATGAGTGGTCTCCGTCTGGGTGGGAGGAGCATAGGCCTAGGCCTGGCTCGGAGAGGGTTTCGGAGAGGCTTTACGAGAAGTTTGGGAGGCTGCTCGACTGCTACCTCAGGTTCCGATGACCTGGCTTATCTCCTCCCTCAGCCTCCTCTCCTCATCTGGCGTGAGGCCACGAGTCGGCGGAATCGGGCCGCCGATATCTATCCCACGCATCCGTAGAGCATACTTGTAGGAGGCGGTGTCAGGCCCTATGCTCTTGAGAATCCTCCTCACACGGTTCATCCTGAGCTGGAGCTCCAGGGCCTCCTCCCTCCTACCCTCCTTGACAGCCCTGTAGATGCCTACCGCCAGCTCGGGCCACATGGATGCTATACCGCATACATGGGCCTTCAGGCCCAGGGTGAAGGTCATGTAGATTAATGCGTCGCTCCCAATCGCTATGAAGTATCTCTCCTTTGGTATGGTGGCGAGTGCGTGGAGCTGGGCCACGTCTCCGCTCGTGTCCTTAAGCCCCTCAACACCCGGAACCTCCTCCATAATCCTCATAATAGTCTCGAACCCTATCCCGTATCCCTGCCTCCCAGGATTATTATACACCATGACAGGAG
>JAHSRM010000070.1 GCA_021650775.1 Candidatus Benthortus lauensis | reverse complement strand
TTGCCACCCTGGCTATAGCCTCGGATAGATGGCCTGCGCCCAGCAGTATTATCCTCGGTGCGGGTTTTAGGACGTCCACGAAGACCTCCACCTCGCCCCCGCATATAAGCCCAGTCCTCACGGCACCCTCCCCACCCTCCTCCCTAAAGACATACCTCTTAAGAACAGGTTTACCTGACCTAAGTGCGTCTAACGCATCCTTGACGACGAGTCTCTCGAAGGGCCCTCCACCCAGGGTTCCAACCACCCTCCCATCGCCGAGGACAACCATCTTGGCGCCAACGTTCCGGGGAGCCGAGCCAGACTTCCTAACAACTATGCATAGGGCTGCAGGCTCATTCCTCTTCAGGGACCCTACAATAGCCTCAAACTCCTCAAGATAACCCATCACACCATACTTTCCCAAGCCTACTATTATCGGTTGCCATACGAATCCATTAAATAGCCGAGCAACAACTCTAACAGCGATGGAGAAGACTTACCGCTTCAAGCTTAATGGAAAGTGGGTTGAGGTAAGCGCTCCGCCAGCCGCCACACTACTCGAAACATTGAGGGAGAGACTGCATCTAACGGGTGCGAAGGAGGGGTGTGCGAGGGGAGACTGCGGAGCCTGCACCGTCATAATGGATGGGCGGCCAATCCACTCATGCCTCACGATAATGGAGCAGGTTGAGGGAAGGGACGTGAGAACAGTCGAGGGACTATCGAGGAACGAGGAGCTCGACCCACTCCAGAGAGCATTCGTCGAGCTTGGGGCGGTTCAATGCGGATACTGCACCCCCGGGATACTAATGGTCTCGAAGGCCCTCCTCGAGATGAATCCCCACCCAGGTAGAGAGGATGTCGTCGAGGCCTTGCGGGGAACCCTATGCAGGTGCACGGGATACGTCAAGATTATCGAGGCGGTCTTGAAGGCCTCCGAGGAGGGAGGTTAAACCCATGTCTGCAACACTCCATAAACTAAATGTCTACTCTCCGGACTCCCTCCACGAGGCGTTGAGGATACTTGGGGAGAAGGGGGAGAGGGTGAAGGTTCTCGCAGGGGGAACGGACCTGATAGTCCAGCTGAGGGCCGGCGTCGTCGAGCCGAGGGAGATACTGAACATATACGGCTTGGACGAGCTGAGATACATAGAGATTGAGGGTGGAAGGCTTAGAATAGGCGCCCTGACAACCTACATGGACATAATCCAGTCGGGGAAGGTGGCTAAGGCCGCACCCATACTAGTTGAGGCCTCCAAGACCGTAGGCTCACCCCAGATACAGTCAAAGGGAACCATAGGGGGAAACATATGTAACGCCTCACCCGCAGCCGACTCCCTCCCACCCCTCTACGTCCTCAACGCAAACGTGGTCCTCCAAAGCCTAGACGGGAGACGTGAGATACCCATAGAGAGATTCTACCTAGGATACAAGAAGATGGATATGCGGCCCGAAGAACTCCTAGTGGAGGTGAACATGCCCGTCATGGAGGATGATGAGGACGCAGTATTCCTAAAGCATGGCCTAAGGCTGGGAGACGCCATCTCGGTGGTCAACGCCGCCCTCCTCGTGAAATGGAGCGACGACACGGTTAAGGATGCGAGGATCGCCCTCGGAGCCGTTGCCCCAACGGTGGTCAGAGCCAGGGATGCGGAGGAGTCCCTGCGAGGAAGAAGGTTGGATGAGAACGTAATGTGGGATGCGGCTGAGAAGACGCTGCGCCACATATCTCCGATAACCGATGTGAGGGGGACGGCGGAGTATAGGAGGGAGATTGCGGTCAACCTGGTCTTCATGGGTTTGTGGGAACTTGCCTATAGGAGGGGGAGGAGATGAGGGCGTTCACTTGGATTGGGAGGCCTGTCCCGAGGAGGGATGCGTTAGAGAAGGTTAAGGGCGTCATGAGGTTCCCGACAGACCTCCACATGCCCGGAATGCTATACGCCATGACCCATCGGAGCAAGTATCCCCACGCAAGGATAAAGCGGATAGACGTATCCAAGGCCGAGAGGGTCCCGGGAGTGGTAGCCATATTAACCCACGAAGACGTTCCAGGCAGGAACAGGCAGGGAATCTTCGTCAAGGATAGGCCCATACTGGCTGACGACAAGGTCAGATACATAGGGGACCCGATAGCCCTCGTTGCGGCTGAGACCAAGGAGGCGGCCGAGGAGGCGGTCAAGCTAATCGAGGTAGAGTATGAGCCTCTCCCAGGAGTCTTCGACCCTGTGGAGGCCATGAAGCCCGACGCACCAAAGGTCCACGACAAGGGGAACATAGCCAGGCAGACCAGGATACGTAGGGGTGATGTCGAGGCAGCATTCAGGAGGGCTGCGGCAATAGTGGAGAACACCTACTACACCCATCCAGTAGCCCACGCCTTCCTTGAGCCCGAGGCAGGCCTCGCATACCCAGACGAGCAGGGAAGGATAGTGGTGGTGGCAGGCGGGCAGTCAGCCTACAGGGATAAGCATGAG
>JAHSRM010000088.1 GCA_021650775.1 Candidatus Benthortus lauensis | reverse complement strand
TCGACGCCGGAGGACCTGGACATCCCCAAAGAGAGGATGGGGCCCCGATTTAATTATTACCCCGCCGCCTCTCAGGGTTGGGTAAGCTTAATGAGCCATCCCTAGATATGGTTGGCGTGATAACCTTAGATAGGGTGTGGATTGTTTTCCCGCTGATAGGCCCTATAAGGGTATCTACGGTTATAACCTTCACGCTAGTCGCCCTATACGTTATCCACTGTTTTGGGAGGCCGTATAAACGCTCGATTTACCAGGCGATTGTGGCGGTCTTCTTTACCGCAAGCCTCTATGAGGTGGTTTACATGGTGGTGGAGCCATTCTTCTATTTTTGGAGGGTTCCGATGTGGGAGATAAGCGCCCTTATGGGGTGGATACTGCTCGGCCTCCAGCAGGCTAGAGAATACTATAAGCCATCTAACCTCTCCATATCACTTCTCACAGCCACCACCATAGCATGGGTCCTATGGATTCTGGGAGGGTTCCCCATAAACACTTACTCCCAACCCGGGATAAACCTTATGGCTGAGACCTACAACATCACGACGAAGGCGCTTCTACCGCTATCGTATGTAGCAGGGTTGAGGAGGCGCGGCTCCAGAAGGCTATCCTAGTTCTTGGAGAAGCCACTCGAGGTATGGTTTGTTCACGGTGTTGGGTTGGATGGAGACTATCTCGGGGACCTGGTAGGGGTGCTCCCTGGCTATCGTCTCCTCGAGTATCCGTGCCTTCTCCACGCTCGTCTTGATTATTAGGAGGTATTCCTCGTCGTCCTGGACGCTGCCCTCCCACCAATACTTGGAGGAGACCTTGACTAGGTTTACGCAGGCTGCGAGCCTCCTCTCCACAAGGCTTCTCGCAAACTTCTCAGGGTCCTTGTCGGCTGGATAGGTTACGAGGTAGATTAGCATCTGGGTCATGCCGAGGTCTTCACCGCTATCTGGCCGAACTCCTCCTCAACCCTCTTCTCAAGCTCGTTGAACCTCTCCAGCTGGTCGTTGGGTATGGTGGACTTGGAGCGGATTATCTCGGAGATAACCTTCATGGCACGTATCTCCTTGAGGGGCACGCCTCTCTCCAAGGCTGAGCGGGCCATCCTGTAGAACTTGACGTAGAGCCTCAGCATCCTTATCTGTTTCCGGGGCGAGCAGAAGGTGTCCACCTCGTCGTATGCCGACTGCTGGAGGAAGCCCTCACGTATCATTCGGGCCACGTCCAGGATAAGCTTCTCGTCGTCTGGGAGGGCCTCGGGTCCCAGGAGCCTGACTATCTCGAGCAGCTCGTCCTCCCTCCTAAGTATCTGGTAGAGCTCGTGCCTAAGCTGGCTCCACTCCTTATCCACCTCTGCCTCCCACCACCTCGCAACCTCATCCACGTAGGCGCTGTATGACTGTATCCAGTTGATTGCTGGGTAGTGCCGTGAGTATGCTAGGTTGGGGTCGAGTCCCCAGAAGACCCTCACGAACCTAAGCGTATGGGTCGTTACAGGCTCGGTGAAGTCTCCGCCTGGAGGCGAGACCGCTCCCACTATCGTTACCGAACCCACCCTCTCGGGGTTTCCGAGGGTGTTCACCCTCCCTGCACGTTCATAGAACTCGGCCAGCCTGGAGCTTAGGTAGCTTGGGTATCCCTCCTCGGCTGGAAGCTCCTCGAGCCTGCCGCTTATCTCCCTTACGGCCTCGGCCCACCTGCTCGTGGAGTCAGCGACCAGGAGGACGTCGTAGCCCATGTCTCTGTAGAACTCGGCCATGGTGATGCCCGTGTAGACGCTTGCCTCCCTCGCGGCAACGGGCATGTTGCTGGTGTTGGCTATCAGGACCGTCCTCTCCATCAGCGGCCTACCCGAGTATGGGTCCTTGAGCTCGGGGAACTTTGTCAGGACCTCGGACTCCTCGTTCCCCCTCTCGCCGCAGCCTATGTGGAAGATTACCCTTGCGTCGCTCCATCTTGCGAGCTGGTGGAGTAGGACGGTCTTACCTGTCCCGAATGCTCCTGGCAGGCACCCTGTCCCTCCCTTGGCCATGGGGAAGAGTGTGTCGAGGACCCTCTGGCCCGTGATTAGGGGTGTCTCGGGGTTTAGCCTGCTCCTGAAGGGCCTGGGCCTCCTAACCGGCCAGCGGTGATACATCTTGAGCGGCTCCTCGTCCCCGTTCTTCCTAAGCACGGCCACGGTCTCCTCAATCGTGTAATCACCCTCATCCACAATCTCGACGACCTCGCCGCCCCTACTGTCAGGCGGAACCATAATCTTACACTCGATTAGCGGGGTCTCCTGAACAACCCCGATTATGTCGCCCGGCCCAACCCTGTCACCCTTCTTGACCAAAGGCTTGAAGTGCCATTTCTTGTCGGGTGGGAGGGGTGGGACGTGGGCGCCCCTCCTTATGAATGGCCCCCATGACTTGGCTATCTCGGTTAGGGGTCTCTGGACGCCGTCGTAGATGCTTCCGATGAGCCCTGGCCCGAGTGTTACGGAGAGGGGTTGGCCTGTCCCGTAGACTGGTTCACCTGGCTTGAGGCCGCTTGTGTTCTCGTAGACCTGGATGAAGGCTATGTCTCCCGTGAGCTTGATTATCTCGCCTATCAGCCTCTCCTCGCCCACATAGACCGTCTCATACATCCTCGCACCCATCATACCCTCGGCCCTAACAGCAGGCCCAGCAACCCAGATAATACGGCCCTTAACAGGCATGAGTCTCCAAGCCAGCCTACAAGACCAGCCACTATATATATTATTGGCACGACTAAAGTAGAGTCGTATAGGAGATTAGGTAGTTTCTGTTTCCATCGTAGGTTCTTGCGGTCCTTGTTGGATGCGTATTGACTATCTTTAGGGTGGCTTGAGGCGTAGGCTTCTTATCTACCCCGAGGTTTACCGATACTCCTACTGGATAGCCGAAGGATACACCCACCCTAAATGTATAGAAGTATCCCCCGGTAACTGGGATTCCTGTAGAGTCACCTGGAGGCGTATCATAGTAGTTTGTCCCAGTTACCCCCCTTCCATCCCACAGGGAGACCTTCCTCCTAACACCCCTAGGATCATTACTGGTATCAACAGCGTATACGTCCTCCTCCAAGTCTATTCCCGGCCCACCGCTGATGTATCTATCAAAGATGTATTTGAACTCGAATTTTAGCTTCACCCTCTTCATACCCGAGAAATATGAGGAGCTTAAGCTTCTATCGAGCGTTATCTCCGTGTATCCTCCATTCATCCAGCTTGATGGACAGAGATTATAGTAGGAGCTCCAGAAACGATATTTTACTTGGACCCTTATTTTTGCTCCAATGGGGTAGTCATATTTTGCCTTTATGTATGAGACTATGTAGAATCTTAAGACCTCAGTGTATTGCCACGTTATCTGCTGATAAGGAACCGGTGAAGGAAGATTACATGATGTAAGTCCTATTCCTTTGGAGGGGGTTATCCTTCGGAGAACTATGGTCTTGGAGATGCTATCCAAGGGGTGGGACAACGTGGTTGGGTCTACCGGGAAATAGTGTTTGGAGAAGAGCTCTCCCTTGAAGGCTATAACCCTTAGGTTTAGAGATGCAAATACCTCTCTTACCATACCTGATGATGGGTCATATGCTCGGCCGACCAACTGCCTCGGAAGAACAAGCATTACCCTAAACATCCCATACTTATCTGCGACGCCCCGGGCAACAGTTACAGGCCCCTCGCTTGTCAGCCTATCTATCCTCACATCCGCATACGGGACAAGCATCCCCTCTTCATCACGTAATTTGAGGGTCAGCCAAACCCTCTGAACCTCAGAATCCTGAAACTCGAGACTATAGGCCATTAGGGCTGGAGATAAGAGAAGAATGCTCAAAGCGAGAAACCACGCCAAGAAATCACTCAGCATCACCTACCGACAGTTAAGAATGCCGTATAAATTTTTCGATTTTCATATCATTAAGGTAATAATTCGCAAAATATATTATGGAAAACATAAGAAATCCTGGGTTTTTCTAATGATTCTCGCCTGAAACAACTCAATCACTTGGTCTTGGGACAATGGCTCCTTATTCATCTTCATGTTCTTCGAGTTGCTTTAGGACCCCTTCCTTGCTCAGGGTTAGGGCGAGCTCGTCGTAGGTTGCGTCTATGTCTCTTACGCAGGCCTCGGGGTAGTTGAGGTCTATGGGTATCCTGTGCTTCCAGTAGTATCCGTTGCCCGTGTTGAGCCTCGTGAAGATTCCTATGAGGCTTGGCTTCAGCCTTAGGTTGGGCGCGTTGATGATGAACTCGACGAAGCAGTTCCTATACGCCTTCTCGTATACGTCGCCGTAGAATGTGTTGAAGAAGACGTAGAGGGGCTGGTCCTTCCGGTAGGTCTCCCAGCTCGTGAACCTCGTGTAGATGGGCTCCCAGCCGCTGTCCCTCAGTATCTTGTCCTCGAGGGAGATGGGCCGCTTCCATCCGCTCACTATGTATCCTCGCTCCTCCAGGCTCGGGATTATGTATCCCCGCACGACGCCCTGCCTCATCAGCTCAAGCCGCTCCCTAAGGCTCAGGGTCATCAGGATACCTCACTTAACCTTGAGCCACCGCCTAATCAACATGATGGATAAGGGTTGCGTCGGAACCGTTTAATCCTCGGCCGATAGGTGATGCCCTGACTTGATAGTGGTTGATAGTAGGGAGGCGGCCGAGGCCCCTAGGGTTAGGAGGGTGTTGGAGGAGGCCGGGGTCCAGGTGGAGGTTAGGCCGCTTGAGGCAGGCGACTACCTGGTAGCCGGCTTGGAGAGGGACTGCCTGGTGGAGAGGAAGACCGTCCTAGACTTCCTCAACAGCCTGAAGGGGAGGCTCTGGGAGCAGCTTGAGGCCATGAAGGAGTTCGGGGGCGAGAGGGTCCTAATCCTCGAGGGCTACCTCCCACTCTACCGTAAGAGGGGGTGGAGCGAGGCATCAATCCTGGCCCTAATGGACTCCATAGTGAACAAGTGGGGCGTCCCGATAATACCTGTCCCAGACCAGAAGGCTACCGCCACCTACCTTGCCTGGAAGGAGAGGGCCCTAGGCTCGGCTAAGAGGCCTCGTGAGTATCCGCTTAGGGTTAGGAGCAGGGAGATGACCGTGGAGGAGCAGGCCCTCTACACGCTTGAGGGGCTGGTGGGCCACGAGACCGCCAAG
>JAHSRM010000024.1 GCA_021650775.1 Candidatus Benthortus lauensis | reverse complement strand
TGTATGTCGAGGTGGGGTGGGGCGGCAAGCCTCTTGAGATGCCCCATCAGGCGGCCACCTCCTTACCCCTCATCAGGGCCTTCTCCCTAAACTTGTCGTCTAGCTTGAGCTGGGTTATCATGACGTTGGAGACGTGGATGGAGCGGGGAACCGTGGTCCCGTCGGCCTTCTTCATAGTTATGTTCTCGACATAGACCCTCTGATTCACACGGTCCACGCCCGTGACCTTCCCCTCCACACCCCTGAACTCTCCCGAGATAATCTTCACCGTGTCCCCGACCCTGACGGGGAAGCTCCTCCTCCCATACTTCTCCCTAAGCTCAGGTGAGAGGTGAGCGGACATAAGCTTGGAAAGCCTGTGAAGGGGGGAGTTGAACAGCCTCCGCCTCTGCTTCCTAGGCTTAGAGGACACCCTAGCCATGCCGCCCAGCCACCCCGCAGCCCACGTGAACCATCAAGGTCATACGCCCTAATCCTGCCACCACACCCCCACCTTGACTATTTAAAGATGAGTCCCAGGACCCCGGAACCCGATATATGGAGAAGCTCACTTAATCAGCCTACCCATGGCCGTCTTCTTATCGAAGTAGGATGCACAAGTGGAGCAGCACAAGTAATACTCCTTCTCATCAATTCTACGTTTAATAGGCCTGCCGTCGATCTCCTTACCACATACGGCGCAATAAACCCTTAAACCCATTCCGGGCATGAGCCTCGGCCCAGGGTTATCCTTAAGGACGTTTATGACCATGTTGGTTCTCAGACTTAGTATACCCCTGATTGAGGAAAGCCTCCTAGATATAAACTCGTCGAGGTCGGCGTAGCTCTGGACAACCACCCTTACGAGTAAGTCATGCTCGCCAATAATACGATACACCCCCAAAACCTCTTCCATATCAACCAATTTATTCACTACCTGAGTTATCTCAGACGGCTTAACATTAATCCATATGAAAACATCATGATAACCGGAGATATATCTGGGATTCAGGAGAACAGTAAACCCCCTAATAACACCCTCACTCAAAAGCCTACTCAACCTCTGACGTATCGTCGGAACACTCACTCTAACCCTACGAGCCAACTCTTGTATAGAGATCCTCCCCTCACTCTGCAAAATGAAAAGAATCCTATAATCGATAGAATCTAATTTCAAGGCCAAAACAATCTCAAGTATACTATTACTTAAGGATTAAAAAGGAATTGAAGAGATTAGTGGCCGTGAAGAAATCTGTGCGGGTCTTTCTCAAACTCTTTCTTACAGTTCTCAGAGCAGAAATAATAGGTCTTTCCCATATGCTCGGACCTAAACTCAGTTGTCGTCTCAACCTCCATCCCGCATACCGGATCTTTAACCTTCTCAACCATATCCAATCACAAATAAATCATCATCTAAGTGAATATAAACATGCGCTTTCATTAAATGAAAAAATCTTAGGCAATTATTTTAAACATTAGCAATCCGGGCCGATGATTTATCGTTATGTTCTCTTTCTTTTTCTGATAAATAGAGAGATAAGCGAAGTTTTCCTCCTATACCTCATATATTCCTCACCGAATATACTTGAAAGTTTTCTTTCCTCAAATAATGCAATTAGGTAGAAAGTGATTATTGTTGATATGGAGAAGACTAACATATATGAAGTATTGATTAGGATGGCTAATCCTAAAGTAGCTAAAGCTATGGCAAAGTATTGTGGATGCCTCATATACCTGTATGGTCCATCTGTGATAATCTTGTTGATTTTAAATCCAAGTATCCTCTTTAAGCCAAATACCTTCCAGGCCCAGAGAGACAATATAATTGATAATGAAATCATCAAGGTTGCCAATAGTTTCCATATGATGCTCTGGAATATTAGGTATGAGGGCTGCTGAATACTAAGTATGAATGCTAGATAGAGGTTTGCGATGATCCATAAATTTCCAAGAATTAGGAATAGACTTGTTCTTAGTGGTTTATCGGGGGTTGGCCATAAATCTATCTTAAGGAGGTATGATGTAGCTGTAAAAACGATTATTAGGGTTGTGCTGACATAGAATACAGGCAGTAATATGTTCATGGTTTCACATTACCTCTAATCATCGGGATTATAACTCTATCATCATCCGCTACTTTAAGTATTTCACCAGGTTTAGCGAAGATTTCAATACTATACACCCATTCCATCTTCTCTTTCGCTTCATCAAGACTTCCAGCCACAAGCCATTCAGTCTCTTTACCTCTTTTCACATATCCATAAATTTTCAAAACTTTTATATTATACCGCCTAATTAATTTCTCCGTCTCAGTTATTGTTATGGATTTCCAGAACGGCGTGTATGCTCGTATCTCTTTGTCTGGGGCTTTCCTCAACATTGATTGTATGTTTGCTAGGTCTTTCTTCCATTCACGACCATATCCTACTATTCCATCAAGCTGGGATACATATATGTCACCATCCTCATTTAGCTCTACTTTAAGCATGGGTAAAGCATTGGTTGGATAGGGTTGATAGTATGCTGGTCCTTTGGTTGCCACTCCTGTGTCCGGGTTATAGACGCTTCCATGGCATGGGCATATGCATTCTGCTAAGTTCGGGTCATATTTCCATAGGCACCAGAGATGGACGCAGACTCTGCTCAGGGCCCTGACCTCCCCCGTGGGCGTAAGAATTAGGGCATATTGTCTAAAGGGGTCCATATCTTGCTCAGGGTCTCCAGTTCTTGGGAAGACGAAGTTAATCTCGCCTAGAGATTTAAGCTCGTTAATGTTTGCTACCCTCTGTTTAATCTGGTCCACCTTCTCCCTGCGTTGTAGATATCTGCCTATCGGTATGAATGGTGCTATGAGAGCTGAGAAGGCTAAAAGCTTAAGAAAAAATCTCCTGCTTCCCATCGCATTACCATTAACTCAACACGTATTTTAACGCACATTTATTCATTCAGCAACAATTCATCCATTTTCTTTGCATAATCGAATCTTTCTAAATCTATCCTCTACAGAATTAAGAAGCTTATTCTCCTTAGTGTTTATGAAGTGCATTTTAATCATGGCCTGGATAGTTGAGTTTAAATATGCTCTTAGGGTTCAAGTTTTATATACGTTCTTTCTCGACGTTTCTACCGTGTGTTGGAGGCATTTTATTGTTCTCTTAATGGTGTTCTCGCTTCTCTTGTCGTCTGTCTCAGGGTCTCTTATCGATGATGCGGAGGAGTCTCTGCTTGTTATTCGGAGGTATGTTGCCGGGAAGCTTGGCTCCGTTGATGATGTTAGGGGGCTGTCGTATCTAGGCGTCCTAGCATACTATGTATATGTTGGAGTGGGTGATGAGGAGTCTATCCGTTATCTCGACACGGCCGCTAAGAGGGTTAATGAGGCTGTTAAGACCGGTGATGAGCTGATAATCGGTCCATGGCCCCCCGAGAAATCTTATGAACAGTTTCTCAAACATATCCAAGCCCTCGAATTCCTCTCACTACATTATGCCCTGAGAAACGACCCCGACACAAGGCTAAGCATGAAGGATTTAGCAGACAGCTTGGCGGAGAACTTGGGTTGGAGGCCTGAAATCTCCTACTCCAGATTCCTATCATACTCGTTGTTCGTGAGAACTGTCCTCGGCCTCACCCCTAATGAAGAAGATCTAAGGGATATTGAGGATGAGCTATCATCCAGATACAGGGAGTTCCTAAACTATTCAGCGCAGACCCTCCATTCCCAGCTAACAGCACTCACAATCCTATCCCATTATACCGTTGCGGCGAAGAGCGTCGAGGGCCCGTTAATAGAGTTGGAGGCCCTGAGAATGACCTTGGAGAACCAGACCCTAATAGACTTGGAGAAGAGGGATGTAAGAGAGGAGGAGTATTGGGTGGATGTGGCGCTGATTCAGGCGTTGATAGCATCTTATCTGGCCGGTGGAAACGAGGAAGTCTTGGGAATACTTAGGCAAAAAATCCGGGATGTTTCCGAGCTGTGGATACGGGGTTCCAAGATAAGGGAGCTCCCATTCCCTAAAATCTCCGTCTATGTGCTTGACCCGACGATACAGCCGGAGGACTTATTCGTAAATGAGTTTGTGTGGAAGAGGGACTTGGTTTTTCCATCAAACATAATCTTACTTGCATCCTACATCATGGATGTGGATGAGGAGTTTTCTTCATGGATTCGTGGGCTTGTTGATGACGTTGTGAGGCAGGTTTCCGAGCAGGTGGTCTCGGAGGGCTACTATGACGTTGGTGCAGGTGAGTATGTGGGGAGATTGGAGTCAGCCGCCCTCCTGTCATCCTGGCTGGCTTTAATCAAGGGTAAGTATAAGCGTCAGGGCGAGGAGTCTCCACGGTCGCCCATAAGATTACCCTACACATTGATTGCCTCCACAATAATAATGGTCTCCCTCGCAATATATTACAAAGTTAGGATTAGGGGAGGCGAGTTATAGACGTGAGGAGGCTCCTTAGATTTGCTGGACTGTTGTTGCTTCCAATAGGGTTGGCCGCAACGATATATGGCGCATATCTGGAGTTCCTTGCCCCCGGGTTAACCCTCGAGGAGCTTTTCGTGGCTGACACCCTCTTTCTGGACGTGGGGCCCGGGATGCTCGTGTTCTCCCTCGTATTTATCCTCGCCTCGGGGAGAAGAGCATTCTACAATCCATTAACATATGGGGTGATTGTCTCCGCAGGTATCTGGGCCGCCAGCATATTCTATACCCTCCCAATACTTCTGGGCGGATACACGGTGCCCATGGTGCTGTTGATAGCGTGGGAGATGACGCTCTTCTCGGTCTCCCCATCCCTGATAGCTTCCGGGACCCTAGCCTTCTTCCTAGCTCTGAGGGATTGGCGGCTCAGCAACTACAGCCCTGATAGGTCGTCCATGGACAAGCTGGTTAGCTTAAGCATCATAGGAGGGCTGATGCTCCCATATGCCGCCGGATTACTGCTAGGCTCCCTAGCATTACTGAAAATACTTCTTATATCAATTGGTGTGTGGATTGTGTGGCACGTATTTTCGCCGTGGCTGGCCTCCGGATTTCTTCTCGGCTTTACGGCCAAGACTTTCGGGGAGAGGATGAAGTCTATGGAATTCAGGTTCATGGGCATTAGGAAGGATGGGACAAGCATAGGCATGCTGATAGATAGGAGCTATTACCCTATGGCAGCCAGCCTCGGCCTAGTCCTAACATACCTTAACGTGCGTGAATTGGTTGCCCCGATGATAGAGGAGCTGGACCCAATCCTCGCAGGGGCGGAGCTAGTGAACCTCTCCTTCATAGCCATGGTCCTTGCCTCCGTGTTCGTTGGGCCGGTGTTCTGGGTGATAAGGTCCTCTGGGGTGAGGGCGTATGATAGGAGGACTGGCCTTGAATGGAGGGTGAGGCTACCCTCAAGCATAAGACAATTCATAGAGCTTTACTCAGTAATCCAGGGGGTAATAGGGTTTGGGCTGCTTGCCGCCAAACGAGACCCGGTTTTCTCAGCCATACTCCTGGCCCTAATCCTCTCAACAATATTCTTGGCCTCCTTCCTGGCAACAACACTGTATCACGCCCTCTCAATCGAGTCAAATGTGCGGAGATTCCTCGAGAGGTGCTGGAGGCTTGGAGTGGCCCTGCCCAGACTAGAGAAGACTTATAAATAAACCGGGACGCAAACCCATTAAGGGTGAATGCTCCTTGGGCCACGTCCCCCGCAGCAAGCTAATCGGGATGCATGTATACAATCCTGATGGAACCTATGTGGGTGTTGTTGAGGATATAGCCCTTCCGGTTGGAGAGGGAGAGATGGCGATCCAGGTGATGGCGAAGGACAAGTCAATAAAGCTGATAGAGTGGAGTAAGATATCCGCCGTCGGAGACATAGTAATCCTCAAGGAGAAGATAGAGGTGAAGGAGCCTGAGGTGGAGGCCGCCGCACCCTCGCCAGCAGTCCAAGCCCCACGGATACAGCAACAAACACAGCAGCAATCAAAGCTAGGAGGCATAAAGGGGATAATATCAAAGGTTATCCCGAAGTCGGGTGAGAAACCCCTCTGCCCCTCATGCGGGAAACCCCTAACATTCATAGAACAGTATCAGAGATGGTATTGCTACTCATGTGAAAAATATGTTTAGATAGGGTGCCCGTCCATGGGCAGGTTCCCGACCCTACTTATCACATTACTGGTTATATCATTGGTGTCGTTAGGTGTTGTCGCCGCCTACTCTCCCTTGCCCAAATATGAGGTTAAGCAGGTTGAGCATCCCTGGGTTCCATGGAAGCCTAGGCCTGTGACAGGCGTCCAGAGGACACTCGTCCTGATGGTCGAGTTCAGTGATGTGAAGTTTAGGAGGAGTTTGGCCGATATAGAGGAGATGATGGAGATAGTGAAGAACTGGTTTACGGCCTCCTCCTATGGAAGGATGACCATCGAATACACAATCTACCCCGAGCCAATAACCCTCCCCAGAACCTACTCATACTACGGAGCCCCTGAACCCGGAGCCCAGAGGGGAGACAACTTCAAGAAAATAGCGGAATATTATCTAACGATAACGGATTACGTTTTGAGGAAGACGGATATAGACTTCGGAGAATATAACCATGTGATTGTTATACATGCGGGTGGAGATGAGGCTGTTACAGGGAACCCTAACGATATCTGGAGCCACTGCCTCTGCCTAGGGCCTGTTATAAGGAGCCTTCCCGAGAGCACCCTAAGACAGTTTGCCGGGATACTTTACCTGCCCACCAGGGATGGTGGGTGGCACGCCATATTCGGGATTGAGACCGTGAGCGAGGAAGAGGACATGAACGTTATGATACATGAGCTAACACACAGCATGGGTATAGCCGACCAATACATCTATGCCAAGGATGGATACTCGAAGGGCTCGGAGGTGGGGTTCTGGTCAAATATGGATGCTGGAGCCTTCATAGGAGCGGATATAGATGGGTGGAGCAAATACATACTCGGATGGATAGATGTGGTGGAATACACCATACCCGTGGACGAGGAAATCGAGATATATACACTCGACTCGGACGGCGAGCCGAAAGCCGTAAAAGTGAATATGCCCGAAAACGAGGAGGAATACTACTTCATACATGCTAGAAGGAGGAACCTAATCGATGCCCAGCTACCGGGAGAAGGCGTGGTAGTATTCAAGGTCAATAAGATGCTTCCAAGAACAGTCGAGGACAACTTTATGGTCAGGCTCTATGACGCTAATCCCCAGACCCCCGACTGCACCCAGTTCGAGGACAACTTCGCCACTTGGAGTGTCTGCATAAAGCTTGACGCACCATATAATCTGGGAAAGACCTATGAGTGGGGTAGGTTTACCCTAAACTTCGAGAACCCCAGGTTCTGGAGCGATAAAGACAAGTTCGGCGTGGAGGTCCTCTCGTATGATGAGGGTTCAGGAAGGTTCAGGATAAGGATATTCAGCGAGAAGCCTGTCCAGCAGCCTGAGACAGGAGGCGAGGAAGAAGAGGAAGTAACCGCAACTACCACGACAATAACCGTTACAGAGACTGTGACAACCACTGTGGAGGGCGAGGTAAGAACTGTAACCCAGACAATAACTCTTACAACAACTATTACAAAGAAGGCCGAGGCTCCCGTTGAGGCGGAAGGAGGAATCAATCTATGGACCTTACTCCTCGTCCTAATAGTCGTGTTGATGGCCGCCGGGTTCATAGCCTCTATGCGTCGGCGGAGGCCTCCACCACCCCCACCGATTATGATAGCATCATGCCCTGTCTGTGGAGCGCAAGTATACGAGGACTCACTCTACTGCTGGAGATGTGGAAAAAGATTGAGGTAATGTCTAGACGGGTAGGGTCAGGACTGTTAGGAATATCAGCCCTAGGAAGATTAGGTAGCCCATGACGTATACGCCTACCGCTATCGGCTCCTTCTGGACATCGTCGAGGTCTATCCCGAACGGCTCGATTATGGCCATAACCCTGTAGAAGATTACTGCGAACAGGAGGGAGAACCCGAGTCCAGCCAGCATGGTTATCAGCTTATATGCCACCAGCTGAACAGGCGTAACAGTGTATCCCACCCCCGTCACAAGCCCTATGGGTAGCGGCGAGACCACGGAGGCGTAGAAGATTAGGCCCAGGAAGATGAAGAAGCCTGAAGAGTAGAGCGCCGTTGGGACAGGCTTACCCCTAATCATCTCAATCTCCTTGATTCTAGGGGTAATCTTGTCGAGAAGCCTTATACCAATCAGCCCCAACACGAAACAGATAACGAAGGTTATCAGGCTTCTGGCAAGAGTCCATGCAAGGTCTGCGAGGAATACTGCAGGGTCTCCTGGAGGTGGCAGAGGAGGGCTGATAGGCGGCTCCTGGCCTAGATTCATAGGCAACTCAATCTCACACCCATTAATAAAAAATTCCTGGGAGCCATGGTTATATTCCTCCTAAAGCCCTCTCTTCATAGGCTTCATGAGGCCGAGCTTGGGGATAGTTGTGAAGCCCCCGACAAGGAGGGGGGCAATCGAGGCTGTTAAGAGTATAAGGAGGCTGAGGCCCGAGGCACTGTTCCTCAACCTCCCCAAGCGGATGGAGAAGTATGTGCGGAAGCTGAGGGAGGAGGCGAGCTACGAGGAGTTCATGGAGGAGGTGATGGAGGACCCTTGGTTGCCCCAGCCGAGCGGAGCATGGATAAAAGAGCATGAGATTATCCTAAAACATCTCCCAAACATATCCGAGCAAATCGACGTATATTGTTATCAGGATGACGAGTCATTCAGGGAGGATGCGGAGTTTGCCCTGAAGATAGCCTTGCTGACTGTCAGGGATGCGGTTAGGGGGGAGGTTAAGGTCGATGAGTGGATTGACGTGGTTAAGCGTGGTGTTGAGTCCTCGGAGAGGGCTTTGGAGAGGGAGGCAAACTACATCTCGGAGAACGGCTCAGGATACGGCAGGATACTCTGCGTCTCCGGGTTCGAGGCCAAGGAAATGAAGGAGAACCTCAAAGACCTATACGATACATGGATAAAGTATCTCGGCCAACCATACCACTTCCCTCCCCTAGAGATACTCAGGAGAATCCTAAGGAGGCAAGGTGAGGTGGACGACGAGACGGCCGAGAAGCTCGTCAAGGAGCATATCAGATTCATACGTGAATACGTCTATTACATGCCTTTCACGGAGGCCGTGGAGAAGTGGGTTGCCGAGAAGCTATACTGGATGCCGGGAAGGGCTGGTGATGAGGTTAGGGAGGCTTAAGACGAGGGAAGCAAGGGTAATCGAGCGGGACAGCAGGGTTACCGTGAAGGTGGAGGCAGGCGGCAGGATACTCCGACTACATCTAACGAACACGGGCAGGCTCAGGGACCTAATCTGGAGGGGAGCCAAGGCACTATACGTGGAGAAGCCTGGGCCGAGAACCCATGGAAGGCTCGTTGGCATACTCTTGAACCATGAGGCAGCCCTCATAGACACCCAGCTACACCAACGCATATTCGAGGAGCTATTGGAGAAGGACATGATTCGATGGCTTAGGGGATACAGGGTGAGGTCGAGGGAGGTTAGGAGGATGGGCTCTAGGATAGACTACCTGCTCCGCTCCCCTGAGAAGGGGAACCTGCTCCTAGAGGTCAAGTCGGCCACGTTGCTGGAGGAGGATGGAGCGGCCACGTATCCAGACGCCCCATCGATTAGGGGGTTGAGGCAGATAAGGGTCCTCACAAAGCTCAGGAAACTCGGGGCCAGGACAGGGATACTCTTCATCTCAGGCCACCCATACGTGAGGTTCTTCAGGCCCAACAGGGCGATAGACCCCGGGATAAGCGATGCGCTGGCCGAGGCCGTCAGGGCAGGGGTTGAGGTCAGGGCCATGAAACTCCACCTAACTAGGAGCGGCGAGATAATCTTGGACGACCTAGACCTTCCCGTGAGGATTAACTAAAATACACGGCCTGCCTCCATGGATGGCGATATGCCTGGGACCGCTAGGGAGATTGGGTATTCGTCTAGGAGGCGTGTGAGGATTAGGGGTAGGGACTTCCTCAAGCTCCAGGACTTCTCGGCCGAGGAGATATGGTCTATCCTCAAGCTCTCCAAGAAGCTCAAGTCTGCTAGGGGCAGGAGGGCTGCGGGGAAGCCCCTCAGAGGGAAGAACGTGGCCCTAATCTTCGAGAAACACTCCACGAGGACCAGGGTCTCCTTCGAGCTTGCCGTGGCGGAGCTGGGTGGGACACCAATCTACCTGAGCAAGGCCGAGATGCAGCTTGGCAGGGGGGAGACCATAGAAGACACGGCCCGCGTCCTCTCCAGATACGTCCACCTAGTCATGGCGAGGGTCTATCGATACGAGACCCTTGAGAGGCTTGCCTCGGCGGCCAGCATACCCGTGGTGAACGGCCTCTCAGACATAAACCACCCGCTCCAGACCCTGGCGGACCTCCAGACCATCTGGGAGAGGTTTAGGAGGCTCAGGGGGCTTACCATAGCTTGGGTCGGCGATGGAAACAATGTCTGCAACTCGATTCTGGTGGGTGCCTCGAAGCTGGGGGTGAATGTCAGGGTTGCCTGCCCAGAGGGCTATGAGCCTGACGAGAGGTTCCTGGAGTGGGCTAGGGCCAACGCCGAGGAGACAGGCTCAAGCATAGAGATACTTAGGGAGCCTGAGGAGGCCGTAAGGGATGCCGACGTGGTGATGACAGACGTGTTCGTGAGTATGGGCCAGGAGGAGGAGCGGGAGAGGAGGATGGAGGTATTCTACCCAACCTACCAGGTGAACCAAGCCCTAATGGCCAAGGCCAAGCCCACCGCCATATTCATGCACCCCCTGCCGGCTCACAGAAACGAGGAGGTGACGGATGAGGTTATAGATGGGCCTCAGTCCGCGGTCTGGGACCAGGCGGAGAACAGGCTTCACACAGCCAAGGCCCTTCTCAGTCTACTCCTCTAACCCCGCCTACTCTGCTGCTCCTCAGGTGCCTCCAGAACCCTCTTCACGAAGTTATACCTGTTCCTAAGCCTCGGGATGACGCCCTTACGGGGCTTGGCCTCAATCTTAGGCGTCTGGGACCTGACCTTCCCGGCCTTCGTTATCGACCCGTGGCTCGGCATACCAGGCCTTACTGTTCTGTAGCCTCATTTAAACATTTATTGCTCCATGGGGGCTATCTCTGGGGACACCTGCCATGGGAGGGGCGGTTAGGCTTGCCGTGAACCCGCTTGGGGTCTTCGCAGCCGATGAGGGGCTTGTCTCATATAGGATGTTCGGGTCTGAGGAGGAGGCTGCCGGGAAGTTCTCCAAGATAATGGAGGGCGATGTGGTCGGTGAGGTTGAGGAGGTTGTGAGGGAGGCCGAGGCCAAGGGTGCGAGAACCTTCATGGTGGAGCCGCCTGAACTCATCCCCCAGCTCTCCAGGAGATTCCCCCAGCTGGTCTTCCAGGAACCCGAGGGCTCCCTGGACATAGAGAGGCTCCTAACCGAGTCGAGTATCATGGGGCTGGAGGAGTATAGGGAGAAGGTCAGGAAGATAATGGACAGGGTGCTGACACAGGAGCTGAGGGAGGCGGTAGCACGCAGGGACATGATGCTCGTCCACGCAGTCCACGTCCTCGAAGACCTGGACAAGCAGATAAACATGTTCTACACGAGGTGCCGGGAGTGGTATGGGGTCCACTTCCCCGAGCTGTCCGAGCTGGTTGATGAGCCTGAGGAATACATGAGGATTGTGGCGGAGCTTGGCTCGAGGAAGAACTTCACCCTGGAGGCCCTCAGGAGGATTGTTGGAAGTGAGGCTAAGGCCAGGGACATACTCGAGAAGGCCAGGTCATCCATGGGAGCCGAGATAAGCGAGGAGGATGAGGAGCAGGTCAAGCAGGTGGCGAGGCAGGGCCTGAGGCTCATAGAGATGAGGAGGGAGCAGGAGCGCTACATAAGGGAGCTTATGGAGGCCGAGGCCCCCAACCTCTCAGCCATAGCAGGCCCAATCCTCGGAGCAAAGCTAATCTCCATGGCAGGCGGGTTGGAGAAGCTGGCGAAGCTCCCCGCAAGCACAATACAGGTCCTCGGCGCAGAGAAGGCCCTCTTCAGGTTCTTCAGGACAGGCAGAGGCGCACCAAAGCATGGGGTAATCTTCCAGCACCCATACGTCCACGGCTCACCCAGGTGGCAGAGAGGGAAGATAGCGAGGCTCCTGGCAGCCAAGATAGCCATAGCCGCCAGGATAGACTACTTCTCGAGGGAGGATAGAAGCGCCGAGCTAAGGAAGGCCCTCGAGGAGAGGCTTGCCGAGATAAGGAGGAAGTATGCCCAGAAGCCTAGGAAGCCTGTCCAGAAGAGGCAGAAGAAGAGGAAGAAGAAGCGTAAGCGGGCCTAAACACTCAATAGGCTGAAGCCCTCCCTCTTTCCCAGGTGCCAAAGCTTGGTTAAGGTTAGGTCTCATGAGAGGTTCGAGGGTGTCTTCTGGCTGGAGGATGACGGCGAGAGGATGCTCGCTACCCGAAGCCTCGCACCAGGGGTCCAGGTCTACGGAGAGAGGCTGGTCAGGGTCGGGGGAGAGGAGTATAGGGTCTGGATACCGTATCGGAGCAAGCTTGCGGCAGCCATCCTGAAGGGAGCAAAAGAGATATTCATCAGGCCTGGGAGCAGGGTCCTCTACCTAGGCGTAGCAACAGGAACCACGGCCAGCCACGTCTCAGACATAATAGAGAAAAAGGGAATACTATACGGCGTGGACTTCGCCCCACGGGTCATGATACAGTTCAAGAGGAACGTGGCAGACCACAGGCCCAACGTCGTGGCAATATACGGAGACGCTAGGAGACCTGGAACCTATGCGGGCGTAGTCGGCGAGGTCGATGTAATTTACTGCGATGTGGCCCAGCCTGAGCAGGCCAAGATACTTGCCGACAACGCCTCCCTGATGCTTAGGAAGGGTGGCCACGGACTAATAGCGGTCAAGGCCAGGAGCATAGACAGCGTGGAGGAGCCTGAGGTCGTCTACCAGAGGGAGGTGGAGGTCCTGGAGAGCAGCGGCTTCAAGGTCCTCGAGACCGTGAACCTGGAGCCATATGAGAGGGACCATGTCCTAGTCATAGCGGAGTTCAAAGGATAAATAGCGGTCTCCGGAAACCCGCCTCGGAGCAAGGGGAGGATGCCGACCTGGAGATACTCGCTGCAGGAGCTTGACCCCGCTAGGACGGTCAAGGCTAGCCTTAGGGAGGTTGATGTCTCCCCCAAGTTCTCGAGGGAGGTGTGCCGGGCCATAGTGGGCCTCAAGCTGCCCGAGGCAAAGAAGCTGATGGAGGACGTTATAGAGATGAGGAGGATGATTCCATATAGAAGGTATAACAAGAAGAGGGCCCATCACGCCCAGACCCGTGGCCCAGGCGGATACCCGGTCAAGGTCGCCAGGCACATGCTCAAGCTCCTGGAGAGCCTGGAGGCGAACGCAGAGTTCAAGGGACTCGACCCAGACGAGGTCGTGATAATACATGCAGCTGCCCATAAGGCCAGGAGAATCAGGAAGTTTATTGAGAGGGCTTTTGGTAGGGCTACACCCTACGATAAGCAGCTCGTCCACATAGAGGTGGTGGGTGAGGCGAGGGCATGACCGTGATAAGGAACATACTCGAGAGCAAGAAGAAGAAGGCGGAGATAGAGGAGTATCTGGCCGAGAGGCTCAGGGACGCAGGGTTCGGGGGCGTGGACATCTTCTTCACACCGATAGGGACCAGGGTAACAATCTACGCCATGAGGCCTGGAAGGGTGATAGGAACCCGTGGGAGAACCATCAAGGAGATATCGCAGGTCCTGGAGGAACGCTTCGGGGTGGAGAACCCCAACGTAACCGTGGCCGAGATAGAGGTCCCCGAACTCAACCCATACGTCATGGCCTTCAGAATCGCCCAGGCAATCGAGAGAGGTGTGAGGCACAGGAGGGTAGCATTCTGGGCCCTCAGGAGGATTATGGATGCAGGTGCACGTGGGGTCGAGATAGAGATTAGCGGGAAGCTTACCTCGGCCCGCTCGAGAACCGAGAAGTTCACGGCAGGCATTATGCCGAAGTCCGGGGAGCTCGCCCTAAAGTATGTCAAGGTGGGTAAGGCCTCGGTCCTCCTCAAGACAGGCCTCTACGGAGTCAAGGTCAAGATCTATCCCCCCGACGCACCCATGCCCGAGGAGATTAAGATAGATGTGAGTAAGATTGTCGGCAAGGAGGCTGGCGAAGGTGGTGAGGGAGGTCAGGGAGCTTAGGGAGAAGAGCACGGAGGAGCTGCTAGAGGAGCTTGAGAGGCTTAGGGGCGAGCTAATCCTCACCAGGAGCAAGACCACGGCCGGAGGCGGGCTGGAGAAGACGGCGCTGATAAGGAACATGAGGAGGAGGATAGCGAGGATACTCACAATACTCAGGGAGCGTGGAGTCAAGGCGTGAGGGTTTTTATTCCAGCTGAGGAGGTGTAGGCCGGGATGCCTGCAAGGAACATAGGGATACCTGTGAACCCGCCTCAGAAGGAGTGCGACGACCCCCACTGCCCATTCCACGGCCACCTAAAGGTCAGGGGAATAATCCTGACAGGAGAGGTCTACAAGAAGAAGATGCCCAAGACCGTGATAGTGAGGAGGGAATACCTACACTACGTCAGGAAGTATAAGCGGTATGAGAGGAGGAGGAGCAACATACCCGCCCACCTTCCACCCTGCATAGAGGTCAAGGAGGGAGACAAGGTAAAGATAGCAGAGTGCAGGCCCATAAGCAAGACCGTGGCATTCGTCGTCATAGAGAAGCTCAGCTAACCCTACCCCGTGGAAGACATGGTCAAGGGGCCGACCGCCAAGAGCATATTGAGGCACGAGTTTCTAGGCCTAAGGGTCAGGGCCGAGCCGAGGGGAGGCGGGATGGTTCATGAAGGCGAGGTAGTCGGCGAGACAAGGAACATGCTAAGGATACTCAGGGACGATGGAAGAATAATCATGCTCCCCAAGAACTCCTACACATTCATCTTCACCCTCCCGAGAGGCGAGAAAGTAAAGGTAGAAGGATGGGCCATAATCGGAAGACCCGAGGAGAGACTCAAGAAGAGATACAGACGATGGTAGCCATGCATTTATATAATGTAGCTCTGTAACAGTATTGCAGAATGAGTAGCACGGTAGTCAGCATAAGGATACCGAGAAAGCTCAAGGAGGAGGCCGAGAAGTTCGGGATAAGCATAAGTGAGGTTGCTAGAAAGGCGTTGGAAGAAGCTGTAAAGCGGAAGAAGCTTGAGAAAGCTGGGGAGGCGGCTGAAGAACTTCGGGAGCTATTCTCCCATGTATCGGTGGAGGAATGGGTGAGAGTTATCCGAGAGGCTAGGGAAGAGGAATGATGCTGTTCGACGCCAGCTCCCTAATAGCAGTCATCATAATCCATGGAAGACACGCCATAGATATCTTGAGGGAGCAAGCAACCCTAACTCTAGCTGCATATGAGATTGGAAATGCAGTCTGGCGGAAGACTGTGTTAAAGGCGGAGATAAGTCTTGAAGAGGCAGTAGCTAAGCTAGCTAGACTTGAGGAACTTTTTAAACTTATGAGGGTCTATCATCCAGAATCCAAAGAAGACTTCGCCGAAATTTTGAGAGTAGCAGCTCGCCTCAAAACCACATTCTATGATTCTGCCTACCTCTACTTTGCAAAGAAACTCAGAGCCAGGTTGGTGACAGAGGATAGGAGGCTGATGAGGGCGGCGGGAGAATTTGGTGTGGAGGTGGTCTCAGCTGGGGAGATTTCTTGAGCCTTTAAGCCTTATATATTGTTCGGCAGCTTAGGTTTAAAACCCTGGGGAAAACCATAACCATGGATTAGGGGAGGGAGAAGAGGGTTGGCGAAGCGTAGCAGGGCCGTGGCCGCCGTAGGAATCCTGGAGAGGAGGCCCAACATACCCAGAACCATAAACGTGGGCTCCGAGATACCCTGCGCAGACAACTCGGGGGCCCAGATACTCAAGATAATCCAGGTCCACGGGATAAAGACTAGGCTTAGGAGGCATCCATGCGCAGGTGTGGGAGACCTGGTCTCGGTTACGGTGAAGAAGGGGCCGATAGACCTGAGGAAGAAGGTTATGCACGCCGTGATTATCCGTCAGAGGAAGCCGTATAGGAGGCCTGATGGAACCTGGATATGCTTCGAGGACACGGCGGCGGTTCTCGTGACCCCTGAGGGAGACATGAAGGGGACGGAGATTAAGGGGCCTGTGGCCCGTGAGGCGGCCGAGAGGTGGCCGAGGATAGCCAACGCAGCGAGCATCATCGTTTAGCGAACCTGAGTATCCTCCTGTAGAGCCTCTCGCCCAGCCCCAGGTCCCCCGATATTCTCAGCCTCCCTGTTAGGACTGCGACCTCGCCCCTAATCCTCGACTCGAGTAGGTCCATGAACACCTCCCTGCTCGCCGTAAGGGTCAGGCTAGGCCTCCCCTCCACCTTATCCTGTATCTCGACCGCTCCGTCATGGACTCTTAGGTAGATTACCTCGCCCTCAATCGTCCTAAGCTCGATTAGGGCCTCGACCCCCCTGAACTCCCTCCTGAACCTGGGGTCCCTTGAGACCTCGGCCACGAGCCTCTCGATAGTCTCCCTCAGGCTCACCCTCCCCTCACCGCCAGGAAATCAACCACGATGTGGTTCCTGGTCCTCGAGTATGACTTAACCTTCCTCCACCTCAGTAGCCTCGCCTCGTATCCCTCGGACTCAACCCTGCCGAGAAGCTCTTCAACGAACCCCTCCTCCTCACTCCTCCTAACGAGCTCGTGGAAGTGGATTACGCCGCCCACATCCCTCCTAAGGGTCTTGAGAGCCTGGGGCAGGGCCTCCATGGTCCCCATCAGGTATCCCATGATTACCCTGTCGGCAACGCCCTGGAGCCTCTCCTCCACCACCTCCCTACAGTCCCCGAGTATCGGCTCCACTATATCCTCAACCCTGTTCAGACGGGTGTTCAACACGAGATACCTGTATGCCTCAGGGTTTATCTCCACCGAGAATATCTTCCTGGGCGTGGCCAGGACGGCGACGGGTATCGAGAACTGCCCCACCCCTGCGAACATGTCCACCACGGTCTCGCCTCCGCCCGTCAGCCCAGCCATCCTCAGCCTCTCGAGGCTGTTCCCCAGGCTGAGCATAAGCCTCTCCAGGTTGAGTCTAAGCATGTAGCCATACTCCCTGTGGGTTACCTCGGCCACCCTCTCCCCCGCAAGGTGCTTGAGCATGGGCCTCCTCTCCACGCCCCCGACCCCATAGACCCTATAGACAGCCCTGACCCCATAGTATTCCTTGACAAGCCTCCCTATCTCCTCCTCATATGGCTCGGCCTCCGGCTCAAGCCTGACGAGGGCGACCCTATCGATTATCTTTGCCTTGCCTGGCAGTGCCTCCGGGGTGAGCGGTATCCTTGAGGCGAGGTAGCTCCTTAACCCCATCCAAATACTCCTTGAGGCCGGCTCCTAAAAGCTCCTTATCCATGAGGGGGATTATGATGGGTCTGCCAAGCTCCGGGTCCACGAGTATCCTGACATCGATTCCGAAGACATCCCTGAGGAGGCTCTCCCCGAGTATCTCCGAGGGCTTCCCGCAGGCCACAGCCCTCCCATCCTTCAGGACGAGTATCCGGTCGGAGTAGGCTGAGGCGAGGTTCAGGTCATGTAGGACTGCGACTACCGAGACGCCTCTCAGGGCCATGAGCCTGAGGACCTCCATAATCTCTATCTGGTTCCTGGGGTCGAGGTGGCTTGTAGGCTCGTCCACGAGGATTATCCTGGGCCTCTGGGCCAATGCCCTGGCCAGCCTAACCTTCTGCCTCTCACCGCTGCTCAGCTCCCCGACTCTCCTACCCGCCAACCCATCCACGCCCATAACCCTCATGGACTCCCAGACTATCTCCTCATCCTCCCTGGACTCCCACCAAAGCCCCCTCATATGCGGCGTCCTACCCGCCGAGACAACATCATAGACGGTGAGGGAGGGCTGGCCCTCATACTCCGAGGGAATGTAGGAGAGGGTCTTGGCGAGCTCCCGTGGCCTAATCCCCTCCAGGCTCCTCCCATCTAGGTAAATTGCTCCATGGGGTTTAAGGAGGTTTGCCAGGCATCTTAGGAGCGTGGTCTTCCCCGAGCCGTTAGGCCCTATTACGCCGAGGACCTCGCCCTCCCTTATCTCCAGGCTAACATCCCTTATCCCCCCGACCCCATCATAGCTCCAGGAGACGCCCTCAACCCTCACGACGACCCTACCCATACCTCCCAGCCCTCCTAACAAGTAGGTGGAGGAAGATTGGGGCGCCTGCAAGGGACGTTATCGCACCCACGGGTAGCTCGGCTGGAGCCATGAGGAGCCTTGACGCCAGGTCTGAGGCCAGGAGGAGCCAGCTTCCCGTGAGGATGCTTAGGGGGAGTAGGAGCCTGTAGTCCTCGCCCACCGTGAGCCTCGCTATGTGGGGTGCGACCAGGCCCACGAACCCTATTATGCCGTTGAAGGAGACGGCCAAGGCGGTTAGAAGCGAGAGGGAGACCAGCATACCGTATCTCAGCAAGGCCACGTTCACGCCGAGCTGCCTCGCCTCCTCGTCCCCCAGCAGGATTACGTTAAGCCTCCTTGCATGGAGCAGTATGTATCCGAGGGTTACCGTGGACGCTGGTATGGTGAAGGCCAGGTGCCTCCACGAGGAGGCCACGAAGCTCCCGAAGAGCCAGAAGAAGGCTCCGAAGCTCTTCTCACCCCCGATCACCAGGGCGAGGCTCGTGGCGGCCGAGAAGAGGAAGCTGACCGCTATCCCGGAGAGAATTAGGCTGAGCGGCGACCCACCCCCCATCCTCGAGAAGATTAGGGTCATGGATAATGCGGTGAGTGCGCCTAGGAAGGCTGAGAGCGGTATCCCGTAGGTGGAGAAGGGTGAGAAGAGGGAGAGGCCGAAGACCATCGAGACCACGGCTCCGAAGGCTGCCCCAGAGGCCACGCCCCCGATATACGGGTCCACCAACGGGTTCCTGAACAGGCCCTGCATAACCGCCCCCGCAGCGGAGAGGGATGCCCCGACCACTATCGCCGAGAGCAGCCTGGGGAGACGTATGTCTAGGATTATCCTGGCCCCCTCAACCCTCTCTCCTACAAGTATCCCTACTATCTCGCCTAAACCTATCCTGCTTGCTCCGAGCGAGAGTGAGGCTAGCGAGAGGATTACCGTGAGGATTATGCCCAGAAAGATTATGGAGAGGAGGCGGAGCCTCCTGGCCTGGGTCATCAAGAGGCGGCCACCTCCAGCCCCCTAACGTAGTCCAGGTAGTCGTCCCCAATCATCTTCGGCAGGCTCACCCCATAGAGCTCCTGATACATTATCATGGAGAGCAGCATCACTCCATCGGCAACCCTAGGCCCAGGCCTCTCAAGGATGTCGGCGGCCTGACCAACTAGGAGGTAGACCTCGCCGTTCTTCAGGGCGTCGGTCCCGCTTAGCCCAGGCATGCTCCTCAGCTTCTCCACAACCTCCTCATAGCTCAGGTCCTGGCCATGCATGGTGACTATTATGACCTGGGGGTTTCTCTCGACTATGGCCTCTGCGCCCACCTCGGCCCATCCCTGCAGGTCTTGGAAGATGTTGTATCCTCCTGCCGAGGTTATGAGGTCGTTCATGTATGTGTTGTTTCCAGCGGTCCAGACAGGCTCGAGCCAGACCGCCACCATGACCCTCCTCTTCACTTCAACCGCCCCGGTCCTCATCCAAACCTCTTGAACCCTGCTCCTAAGCTCCTCGACCAGGCTCACCGCCTCACTCCACCTATCCAAGGCCTTCCCGACGAGGAGTATCGCCTGATAGATGTCCGAGAGGCTCTCCGACTTGACCGCCAAGACCCTGAGGCCCAGCTCCTCCAGCTTGGGTATCGCCCCACCCTGCAGACCCGCACTGATAACCACCAGGTCCGGCTCCAGCTCGGCCACCTTCTCCACGTTCAGGGGAATATTCCCCCCAATCCTCTCAACCCTCCCCTGCTCTATTAATTCGAGCAGCTCGGGCGGGTAGTCGCTAAAGTCGTCCACGCCTACGAGGAGGTCCAGGGCCCCCAGGGCCGCTATAATCTCGGTGTTGCTTGGGACCGTCGAGACTATCCTCTCCACAGGCCCCTCTATAACCACCTCCCTTCCAAGTGAGTCCACCAGGGTGATGGGATACCTCGGAGGCTCTGTAAAGACGGTCGATGTTGTGGCCAGGGTCTCCGTGACCGTAGCCGTGATGGTCCTCTCCACGACCTCTGTCACGGTCTCTCCGCCAACTGTCTCTGTCCTCAGAACCGTGGAGGTGAGGGTCTCGGTGATGGTCAGGGTCCTGGGAGACGTGGTCGCCAGATAGGCGTTGAAGCCAAGGCTTATGGCTAGGAGGACTGCGAGTGCGGCCAGGGCTTTCTTCGGCATGGAGGTTGGATGATTCATCCAACATAAAAGCGTTTCCCAGCTTAAGTTTATTTCCCGGCATGTGGGCCTTGGAGGAGGTGGCGTAGATTGGGCGGCGGTCCTAAGAAGCCTACCTTGAGCCAGCTCGAGAAGAGGCTTGCGAGGCAGAGGCAGCAGGAGAGGCAGGCAGGGAGGTCCGAGGCGTCTGAGAAGGGGTTCCTGGGGGTTATCCCGCCCAGCCTCGAGGAGGTGGAGCAGTTCGTCAGGAGCCAGCCATACATCACGCCCTCACTCCTCTCGGAGAAGTTCGGGATAAGGCTCTCCATAGCCAAGAACATCCTACATCAGCTTGCGGAGCGGAGGGTTCTCAAGCTGGTGGCAGGCGACAACAGGATTAGAATCTACACGCCGGTCGAGTTGCAGAAGGCTGAGGAGAAGCGTCAGGAGGAGAAGCAGAGGAAGAGGAAGAAGAAGTAGGCTATGCACGCTCCACCCTAACCCTGGCCCCAGGCCTAACGGCCTCAAGCCTCCCATACTCGCCGCTAAACTCACCTATCTTAACCATCTGGGCTGGAGCCCCATAGTCCTTGAAGGCTAGGGCCAGGTATCCGCCCATGGGCCAGTAGAGTATGTCCCCCTTCTTGATAGACTTGATGGCTTTCTCCGCACCCCTCCTAACCTCGGTCTGGATGTAGACTGCGTAGTCCCACTTGGCTGCGAAGCCTTCTATGGGCAGCCTCCTCGAGAACTCCTGAACCGTCAGGGGTGCATGTATCCTAATCAGCTCTCCCTGGAACTCTCCCGCACCCTCAACCAGAATCCTGACCCTCACCCTCGGCTCACTCATAGCCATGAATAATGACTAGGGGCTAATGGCTATAAACCATACCTCGTGTTAAACCACCATGAGCGCAATAGTCTTGGGAAGCATCCACATGGATATGATTGTCAGGTCTGATAGGCTGCCCAAGCCGGGTGAGACCATACTCGGATGGGAGTTCAAGATGCTTCCCGGAGGGAAGGGGGCGAACCAGGCCGTGGCGTTATCGAAGCTTAACGTGAGGACGGGCATGGTGTCGAGGGTTGGGGACGACTTCCTTGGCAGAGACCTCCTAGACAACTTGGAGAGAAACGGTGTGGATACCTCGCATGTCAAGAGGGACCCCGAGACCCACACAGGCCTAGCCCTGATAATAGTTGATAAACGTGGGAGGAACATGATAGCGGTCGCCCGTGGAGCCGACGAGCATGTATCCGTGGGTGATGTAGAGGACGCAGCAGGGGCCATAGCCTCCTCCGACTACCTGCTAGCCCAGCTCGAGCTACCAATAGAGACGGTGGTCCATGCGATTAAGCTGGCTCACGGGAAGGGGACGAGGGTGATACTGAACGCAGCCCCTGCCCAGAGGCTTCCACAGGAAGTATTCCCAAAGATAGACTACCTTGTGGTGAATGAGGTCGAGGCCTCGCTCCTCTCACGGGTGAGGGTAAGGGACCTGAGGTCCGCCGAGAGGGCTGGTAGGAGGCTTGTCAAGATGGGTGTAGGGAACGTGGTCATAACCCTTGGAAGGATGGGGGCCATGCTCGTCAAGGGCGATGGAGAGGTTGTGAGGGCGAGGGGGATAAAGGTGGAGGCAGTGGACACAACGGGAGCCGGAGACGCATTCTGCGGAGCCTTCACAGCCTTCCTCTCAGAGGGCAAGCCAGTCGAGGAGGCCCTCCAGCTAGCAAACTACGCTGCAGCCCTCTCGATAACCCGTGTAGGGGCGCAGGAGGCTCTGCCGACAAGGGATGAGGTCTTGAGGTTCGCCGGGGAACAAAAATTTGGAGGTAAGATGTGACGGCGCTACTTCTCCCTCTTCTCGAGTGATTTGGCCGCCTCCTCGGCCTTCTTCATCCACTCCTCCGCCCTCTTCGACACGTAGTCCCTCAGCCCGAACCCTATCGCCAGACCTCCGCCTATCGCAACTGCTCCCGCAAGGCCCCACGCCATGGCCGTAACTATCGTGTTGAGGATGCTTACGTCTATCCTCATGGTTGAGAGGCCGACGATTATGACTACTAGGTAGAGCATCCCCCTGACCACGGCCGAGGCCAGGCCAGCATACTCTATCTTCGCCTCCCTTCCCACAGCGGTTATAGCGTCTCCAACGAAGTCGGCGGCCATCAGGCCGAAGATTAGGATGAATATTCCCGCTATGAAGCTTGGAAGATACTCCACGACCCTGGCCATGAACTGGCTCAGTATGGCTATCTCCAGTATGTTTGCTGCTGCTAGGACGGCCACCAGGTAGATGAATATCCTTACTATCACGTCGAAGAACTTGGGTATGCTGATGCCCGACTTCTCTATCGCCTTGCCTATGGAGGTCTTCCTAAGCGCGTCGTCCACGCCCACCTTGTCGAGTATCTTAGCTATCACTGCCCCGAGCAGCCTCCCGATGGCCCAGCCGATGATGAGGACTACTATGGCGCCAACTATCTTTGGTATTGTTGCAACAAGCCAGTCTATGATTCCTCTTATGAATGCTACCTGATAGGTTATCATCGCCTCTTGACAATATTGTTATAGCTTATAAATGCTATGCCGTGGGAAGCCTCCCCTTACCCCTCGACACCAGGGAGCCTGACTGTATGACGTAATACGGTTCACCGTCCGCATCATATCTATCCCTGACCCTGAAAACATCGGTTACTATCAGCTTGACCCTGAGTATCTCGCCTGTCTCGGTTATCTTGTAGATGTTCCAGGGCTCCCTGCTCGAGACTATCTCGACCGGATACTTGTCCAGGCTCTTGAGTTCTGTGGGGCTTGGGGGAGGCATGGGCCTACCCTTCTTGGGCGAGCTAACCACGAATACCCTGTGCAGCTTGAGTCTCCGGCCCGACTCGCCTGGAAGCTCCAGGACCTTGAGGAGTATAATCCTCCCCCTAAGCCTCACATACACATTCTCGTCCAGCAACTCATACTCATTCCACCTCTCCTCCACAGGCTCGAACTCCAGCTCCCTCGCAAACCTCTCCCTACTCAACTCAGGAGCATCAAGGCAGAGGCCGAATTAAGATTTATGTCGGGTGCCAGGGACCCTGGAACCGATGGTGGAGCCTATACACGCCCACTCCTTCTTCACACTCGGGCTGAACGGCGTCTTCCACCAAATACTGGTATACGATTACCTTGACAGGAAGCACTACTACTATGGTTTGCTGGAGGATGAGGGGAGGTATCGGGAGGAGCTGGAGAGGCTTCTCGCATCAATGAACACCCTTCTAAGGGAGGAGGAAATCAGGGTGAATGGAGAGAGGGTGGAGGCAGAGGCCTTAACGGTGAACCTGGACTTCAGGGGCGCCCCCGAGCTACCCACACTAACCTTCTACATAGAGTTCCAAGCACCCCTAAACAAGGGCGAGAACGAATACCTCTGCATGTATGAGCCGGGTAGGGCCGAGTATGATTATGAGGTTTACTGGTTCTTTCCACATGGCTCTAGGGTTGTTGGTGTTGAGATGTCGGGTGAGTTCGAGGTCTTGGGTGGGCGTATCCTCGTTGCTTGGGTTAGGAGGGGTGAGGACTATGGGGGGAGGGAGAGGATAGTGTTTCTACTGCCCTGACCCTACTCCTCCAATGTCTCCGAGCTAATCCTCGCCCTAACCCTCTCCCTAATCTCCCGGATAATCTTCTTGCTCAGGGGGTAGGTGGGCTTCTCGGGCAGCACGCCCTCAGGTCGGAGCATCAATATCGCTATCAGGACTCCCCCTAGGAGGAGGTAGTCGAGCCAGACGACGTCGAATGGTATGAAGGGCGCTAGGGTGTCCTTGTAGAATATGATGAGCTGCCTGACAACCACGAATATCAGGACCCCAAGGGCCGTCCCTATGTTGTTGGCCATTCCGCCCATCAAGACCATAACCCAGGGCCAGAAGGTCCATACAACCCTATCATAGGATATTGCTATGACCCCGCCCGTGTAGAATGCGTGGAGGGCTCCTCCAACCGCTCCCAGAACCGAGGATAGGACAAGCACCTTCATCTTTATCCTGACCACGTCTTTCCCAAGTGTCTCGGCTGCAAGCTCGCTATCCCTAACAGCCCTGAGGCTTCTCCCAAGGGGGGACTTGACCAGCCTCTGGAGGTAGAGGAGTATGGCGACTGCGAACCCCATTATTATCAGGCTCATCAGGGTGAATCTGAGGAGGCCTTGCTCTATTGAGGCCAGGGGGTCTGGGACCTGGACGCCCAGGGTCCCCCCCACCAGCTCCTTATAGTTGTATCCTATCACCTTCCCGACCTCGGCCATGGCGAGCAGACTCATGGCCAGATACTCTTCCCTAAGCCTTATCGCAGGGTAAGCCGCTATGAAGCCGAGGCCTGCCCCCACTCCGGCGGCGAGAAGTATGGTGGCGGCGAATATCATCACCGAGTATCCCAGGTTCTGGGAGAGGAAGAGGTTCACCTCCCTCACTATCTCGGCATTATACGCTATGTAGTCCTTTCCACCTCCTATGCCTGTTAGCTGGACTATGATTCTCCCAGGGAGGTATCCTGCCACGTATGCCCCGCCCATCACGGTCAATGCCTTACCGAAGTTGGGTATCCCGGTGAAGCCGAACTCCAGGTTGAGGCTTAGGGAGACTATTAGGTAGAGGGCCGTCCAAGCAACTATGCTCGTGAGGAAGAGCGTCAGCTCAGGGGGAAGCACCACCCCTCACTCACCTCCTCCTAAACCTCCTGCCCAGCTCCCTCCACCTAACCCCAGCCAAACCATATGGGGCTATCAGGAGGGTGGCGACCATGATTATCAGGGGGATGACGGGCCTATACGGGACTATCCAGGCCCCTATGTTCCTTGCGAGGAGGTATTGGCCGAAGACCTCCGCGAACCCCACCAGGTATCCTCCCAGAAATGCGCCGTAGATGTTGTTGAACCCGCCCACTATGCTGGCTGCGAATATGCTGATTAGGATTATGGAGCCGAGGTCGGGGTTTCCTATGAACCATAGGGAGATTAGGACTCCTGCCAGCCCCGCAAGCCCCCCGGCCATGAACCATGAGACCGTGTAGACCAGGTCCGTGTTTATGCCCACCACTCCCGCCAGCATGGGGTTCTCTATAGTGGCCCTCATGGCGACCCCAAACCTAGTCTTGGTCAGCAGTATGTAGAGCAGGACTATGACCGCGACTGCGGATAGCAGGGAGCCGTAGAACACCATGGGCGTTCCAGTTGGCCCCCCAATCCTGATGTCAGCCACCTTAAGCGAGAAGTATCTGGAGGTTACCTTGAGGCCCTCGGATAGATAGTCTGCGTAGATGTTCAGGGCCGAGAGTAGAATCATGTCGTATGCTATCGTTGCTATCATGAGGAAGATTATGGAGGAGCCCCTATTCATCAGAGGCTTAAGGACGAGCTTGTATAACGCTAACGCCACGGCACCCGCCAGCACAAACGCTAGTGGGATAAGATAGTAGGGCGTCAGCTGGAGAACCCTGAAGCTCGTCAAGCTAACGTAGGCCCCTATGGTTGCGAAGGAGCCGTGGGCGAAGTTGGGGACACGGGTCGTAAGATAGGTGAGGGTTAGCCCCGCACTAAGCAGCGTCAATAAGCTCGAGAAAATTAACGCCTCCTGGTATAGCGGGGGGAGTAGTGCCATAACTGTTCTAAAACCCGAGGAAAAAGCGTAGAAATTAACTTTTACTCGCCCATAATCCGATGCTCGTCAAACACGGTTAAAATTTATATGCGAGCATCAATCCAAACACAGACATGCGTAGAAAAATCTCGGGAATAACCTCAGCCGCAGCCGCCGCACTAGCGATAGTAGCCCTGCTGGTGGGAGTCGGAATAGGCGTGGCAGTAGGCCCCATGGTCGCTCCACCAGCAGTCCAGACAGTAACACAGACGGTTACCCAGACCGCTGCAGGAGGAACCGTAACGGTTACCGAGACGGCGGCAGCCGAGACTGTTACGGTTACCAAGACTGAGACCGTTGGTGGCGGGACGGTTACGGTTACCCAGACGGTTGGAGGCGGAGGGCTTTCAGGCGAGATAACCCTGGGAGCTCTCCTACCCCTCAGCGGCTCCCTAGCCTCCTACGGCGAGAACAGTAAGGCGGCCATCGAGATAGCTATACAGGAGATTAACTCCTGGCTTGAGAAGGCTGGAAGCCCGGTCAGGTTCACGGTCTTGATAGAGGACACTGAGACGAAGCCCGACGTAGCCTTGACGAAGCTCCAGAGCCTCGCCGCAAAGGGAATCAGGCTGGTCATCGGGCCTCAGACAAGCGCTGAGGTCAGGAACCTGAAGGGCTTCGCCGACTCCAACAAGATACTCATGATAAGCCAGTCCTCCACCGCCCCCGAGCTAAGCATACCCGACGACTTCATCTACAGGTTCTGCCCCGACGACACCAAGCAGGGTCCAGCGATAGCCAGGGCCATGTGGGAGGACGGGATAAGGGTCGTGGTCCCGATATGGAGAGGTGATGCCTGGGGAGACGGGCTGCACAAGGCATCCAAGGAGGCCTTCGAGAAGCTTGGCGGACAGTTCCTTGAGGGCATAAGGTATGCGCCCGAGGAGGTTGAGAAGAAGGGATTCGGAGCCGAGGTAGGGCTGCTGGCCGACGCAGTTCAGGCCGCCGTCGATGAGCATGGAGCAGATAAGGTCGGAGTCCTCTTGATAGCCTTCGCAGAGTCCGTGGACCTGCTCACCAAGGCCAACGACTACCCGATACTGAGTCAGGTCAGGTGGTATGGAAGCGACGGAACAGCCCTGCTGGCAGAGATACTCCAGGAGCCCCTGGCAGCCGAGTTCGCCGTCAAGACCAAGTGGCTAAACCCCATCTTCGGCGAGCCCAACCCCAAGAGGTCCCAGCTAAGGGAGCAGCTTGTCGCCAAGCTAGGTAGGCTGCCTGACAGCTACGCCTACTCTGCATACGATATAACCTGGGTTCTCGCCCTCTCAGTCCTGGCCGCCCAGTCAACCGACGCAGAGGCCGTCATCAAGGCCATGCCAGGCGTCCTAAGCTTCTACACAGGCGCCATAGGTAAGATCGAGCTCAACGAGGGCGGGGACCTAGCCAAGTCCGACTACGAGCTATGGCAGATAAAGAAGGTTGACGGAGAATACGAGTGGGTCCAGGTCGGCGGATGGGACTTCGAGACAGACTCGGTAACCTACACTATGGAGCACTAGAGCGTCTTCCTCCCCCTAAACTCTTTTTCTGGAAACTTTTATAAGGCGACCTAGGGTTAGGCACGTATAACGAGAGATGGGGGTCATATTGGAGATAAAGGGGGTTAGGAAGACCTTCGGGGGACTCGTGGCCCTCGACGGCGTCGACCTGGAGCTGGAGGAGGGGAGAATCTACATCCTGATAGGGCCTAACGGCTCGGGCAAGACGACCCTGGTAAACGTGGTTACGGGCGTGTATAAGCCCGACTCGGGTAGGGTGGCCTTTAACGGGAGGGATATCACGGGTCTTCCCCCACATGAGATTTACCGCCTCGGGCTCGTCAGAACCTTCCAGATTCCCCAGCCCTTTCTCAAGCTCTCGGTCTTGGAGAACCTCCTGGTCTCTAAAAGGGGTCAGAGCGGCGAGGCCCTCCTCAAAGCCCCCCTGAGAAACTCCTGGCTAATGGAGGAGATAGAGGCCGTGGAGGAGGCGTTCAGAATCCTGGAGGAGCTGAAGCTGGCGGACCTATGGGACCAGCCCTCCTACGCCCTGAGCGGAGGCCAGATGAAGCTACTCGAGATAGGGAGGGCCCTCATGAGCGGTGCGAGGATGATTATGATGGACGAGCCCATAGCCGGCGTGAACCCTGTCCTGGCCCACGAGGTCTTCGGGAGGCTCCAGAGGCTGAGGGATAGCATGGGGATAACCTTCTTCCTGATAGAGCATAGGCTGGAGATAGCCCTAAGATACGTGGACCACGTCTTCGCCATGGCCTCGGGCAGGATTATAGCGGAGGGCAAGCCCGAGAAGGTCCTGATGGAGCCGAAGGTAATCGAGGCCTACCTAGGTGCGTAGCCATGATAAGGATAAGGAACCTGAACGCAGGGTATGGGAGGCTCCACATCCTCTTCGACGTAAGCATGGACGTTAGGGATAGGGAGATCACGGTTATCGTGGGGCCTAATGGGAGCGGGAAGAGCACCCTCCTTAAATCCATCTTCGGGCTCACCAAGATATACTCTGGGTCCATAGACATGGATGGAGTGGAGCTCACGGGTCTCATGAGCCACGAGATAGCCAAGAGGGGTGTGGCCTACCTGCCCCAGGTCGACAACGTCTTCGCAAACCTAACCGTTAGGGAGAACATGATGATGGCTGGATACACGATAAGGGACAAGGCCGAGGTCGAGTCGAGGGTGAGGGAGGTCTCGGAGATGTTCCCCATAATCAGGAAGTATTGGGAGAGGAAGGCCGGGACCCTGAGCGGAGGGGAGAGGCAGATGGTCGCCATGGCCATGGCCCTGATAAGGAGACCCAAGGTCATGATGTTCGACGAGCCCACAGGCAACCTGGCGCCCAAGATAGCTAAGGAGGTCCTGGGCAAGATAGTCGAGCTGAGGGACAGCCTCGGGATGACCATACTCCTGGTGGAGCAGAACGCCCGCAGGGCCCTCGAGATAGGCGACAAATCCTACCTCCTGGTATCCGGGAGACTCATGTTCGAGGGAGACCCTCAGGAGCTCCTAAGCCACCCTGAGCTCGCAAAACTCTACCTAGGCATAGGGACCTAGGCTCATGGTTTAAATTAACCTCCCAGACGCCTTGAGCTTGGAAGAGGAGATGAGCTGGATAAGCGTGAGGGATGCGGCCTCGCTGGTCGTGGTCTTCCTAGCATTCTTCGCCATAGTCATGGCCACGGTAGGCCTAGCCTACCTGCTCAAGGAGCTGGTGCCGACCGTGAGGGAGATGCTGGGGATAGCGGTGGTAAGACCCCTGCTCGGGCTCGCTGGCTAAAACCCCTTAACAACCCTCCCCTATAGTTAGGATTGGTATGTGTAGAGTCGAGGTTATAGGTCTCAGGGGGATTCCTGTGGTGAGGGAGGGCGACGACCTGGCGGAGCTGATAGTCTCGGCGGCTAACAAGGCTGGGGCAGGGATACGTGAGGGAGACATCCTGGTCGTCTCCCAGGTAATCGTCTCGAAGGCCGAGGGACGTGTAGCCAGGCTACAGGAAGTAGAGCCCTCCAGGCTGGCCATCACTGTGGCGGAGCGGTTCGGCAAGGACCCGAGACACGTGGAGCTAATCCTGAGGGAGGCGAGGAGGGTTGTGAGGATGAGCCGTGGAATAATCATAACCGAGACCCATGGAGGCCACATCTGCGCAAACTCGGGCGTAGACCTAAGCAACGTGGGAGCGGGGCTGGCCGCCCTCCTGCCCAGGGACCCCGACGGGTCTGCTAGGAGGCTCCGTGAGGCGGTTAGGAGGATTACGGGCGTGGATGTTGCGGTGATTATCTCGGACACCCATGGGAGGCCGCTTAGAAGGGGTGCGATAAACGTGGCGATAGGTTGCTCGGGCCTGGAGCCCTTACTCGACCTGAGGGGTAGGAGAGACCTCCATGGAAGGGTTCTCCGCTCCAAGATTATCTGCGTGGCCGACGAGCTTGCCTCTGCAGCCGAGCTGGTCATGGGCCAGGCCGACGAGGGTGTCCCGGCCGCAATCATAAGGGGCTATAGGTATGTTAGGGGCGAGTCGCCTGCCTCTGTTATCCCCAGGAGCGAGGAGGATGACATATTCCTCTGAGACCCTGGCCAGGATACTCCAAGCCTTCCTTAAGCTGAGCGAGGGCGGAGTCGAGGTAAGCGTGGAGGAGGTGGCTGAGGAGGCCCGTGTCCCGAGGTCGGCCGTGGCCCAGGTCATCGGAGGCCTAGGGAGGGTTGAGGCAGCCCTGAAGGCCCTGGAGCTTGGGGTCGATGCTGAGAGGGTTGCCAGGCACCTTGACTGGAGGGAGTTCGAGGAGATGGCGTCTAGGCTCTTCGAGAGGATGGGCTTCGAGGTAAGGAGGGACGTCAAGCTAGCCCACGGCGGCGAGAGATGCCAGATAGACCTGCTCGCTTACAGGCACCCCCTCCTACTAATAATAGACTGCAAGCACTGGAGGAAGCCTCCCAGCCCCTCGGAGGAGAAGGTCATGGTCGAGGCCCAGGAGAAGAGGATGAGGATTCTCGGGGGCCTGGCAGGGTCCTCGGGCCAATCGGAGCTATACCTGATACCCGTGGTCCTAACCCTCTATCAGCCCAGCAAGATGATGGTTGAGGGCCATCCGATAGCCCCCCTAAGCAGGGTCAGGGGCCTGGTAGAATACCTCGAGGCATCATACTTCCAAGTAAGGCACCTCAAGCTTAGGGTTCCCCGGAACTCCACCCTAGACAAGCTTGTGGGGAAACGGTAAAAAGCCGAGTGATGACCCTTACATATGCCCGATGAAGAACCCGAAGCTCACCCTGAGCCGTGATGAGCCATAGGGTCCCTGAGGGGCTAAACGTTTAAAACACGGCTCCGGTAAGGTGGGGCTGGGATATGAAGCCCGGGGTCCTCTTCATGGAAGAGGAGGAAGAGGAGTGGGAGGAGTTCGAGGAAGACTTCGATGAGGAAGAGTGGGAGGAAGAGGAGGAAGAGTTCTAACCCTTCCCTCCCCCTTTCTTTCACACGGGTGGAAGGACTAGGACGGGGACCCTGAGGGACTGGATAATCTTTGCGGATAGCGATGGCCTCAGCCTGAGGCCTCCAACATCCCTCTGGATTACCACCATGAAGTATCCGGGCTTCTCCGCCTCCTCCTTAATGGACTCCGAGACATCCCTCGAGACCACTATCCTCGACTCAGCCTCGAACCCCTGGGCGGAAGCCCACTCGACCAGGGGCCTAAGCCTCTCCTCAGCCTCCTCGACCATGGGCTTCACAACCTCCTCGTATAGGGCCGATGTGAAGGGAACCTGGACCACGTGGTAGAACACTATGCTGGCCTTACCCCTCAGGGGGTGGAGGGCCTGGATTAACGCCTCACGGTTAATCTCATCCTTAACGGCGACCAATACCTTGTGGAGGGGCTCGCCGCTACTCTCCAACCAGCCTCCCATCCCGCTTATGGGTGTAGAGAACCATAGAGGTAACCGTGCTCTTCACACCCTCAATCTTCAGTATCTTATCCTTAAGGAGCCTGCGGAACTCGGTTACGTCGTTCGCCTTGACCACCGCCACCACATCGAACTCGCCTGTAACCTCATATACGTCCACGGTCTCCTCCATCTCGCTAACCTTCTTGGCCACGTCCTCGAGCTTGGAGGAGTCCACGAATATGTTCAGTATTGCGAGAACCTCCTTAGCCAACCTCACTCACCCTCCTCAGCACCATAACCCTTCCCGGATACTTGGATATAATCTTGAGCAGCCCGTTCTCCCCAGCCCTCTCGACCCTCGCCTTCCCCGTGAACCTCCTAATCACTGCTATGAAGTCTAGTCTGCCTCCCTCGAGCTGGGCCTCCACGACCTTCTCCAGGTCCCCCACATAGACCCTTGCATCGACCTGGTATCCCCTCCTCCTAAGCATCTGGGCTATCCTCTCAAGGTCCCTGAGGGTCTCGGAGCTAAGCCTCTCCAACTCTATGCTACCCGAGGCCGTCGCAGGGTCTATGGCCAGCTTCCCCGGCTCGATTACGCTCATCAGGGTTATCCTGAACCTGCGGTCCAGGGCCCTGAGAACCGAGCCTACCACGGTCTTCTCGTCGTCTATGGGGCGGACTAGGAGTCCGACATCGTATATGTATGAGATTGCGGCCACCTTGTCCCTCATCAGGGCGGCATTTGGGGGCAGGCCTATCCTCCTCCTATAGAGGATGTAGAGGATTACTCCGAGTATCATCCAGAGGGTCCCGAAGACCCGTCCGCTTGGGTGGAGTAGGAGGGTGAGGATGAAGAGGGACACGGTTCCCGCAAGCCCCACAGCTCCGAGAAGCGGGACCTCGAGGCCCCCGCCCACCCTTATGGTTCCAGGCATCCTCCACGGCCGATAGATGTCTTTCTCAAGGTTCCTCAGCTTGATTAGGCTCAGCATGAGGACCTGGTAGCTGATTAGGGCGCCGTAGTTGTAGAGTTCGGCGACCATGGGTATGTCTCCTGGGAAGGCTATTAGGAGGCCGATTATCCCGAAGACGACTATGGCCCTTGTCGGTGTCCTGAAGAGGGGGTGTATCTGGTAGAACCATGAGGGTAGGAGCTTGAACCTGCCCATGGAGGCCACGAGCCTCGATACACCTATCACACCCGTGTTGGATGAGGCATAGCAGAGGACGAAGCCTGCGGCTGCCACAACAGGCGTCAAAACCCCGCCCACCAGGGGAAACCTGCTCACAAGGCTCGCAATAGGGTTCTCGATATTGGCCGCAAGCTCCTCCCAGCTCATCGCACCCAGGGCCAGAATCGAGAAACCCATAACCGAGACTACTACTGCGAGGACCGAGAGCTTCGCAGCCCTCGGAATCCATCTTGCAGGCCTCCTGGTCTCCTCGGCTGCCTGGGCTATAGACTCTATCCCGATGAACGAGGCCATGGCCAGGGTGAGGGCGTAGAGGAGGTTCTGCTCATTCAGAGGTATCCCGGGCAGGTATCCAACCTCCCTCCTAGGCGTGGGCGCACCAACCTCGCCCAACTGCTCAACGAAGAGGCCTGGGTCGAAGCTGAGGGAGTATCCGAGGAGGAGGACGACCCCCTGGATAAGGAGCCCCACCACCACGAGGGCTATCAGGGCGCCCACCGAGTATCTTATCCCGATGTAGTTCACCACGATGAGGCCCATTATCAGGATGGCTGAGAGCAGGCCCAGGGTGGGGAGACCCGTCAAGGAGCCTAGGAACCCCAGGCCTGGGACAAGGTAGAGCAGGTATCCGGCTGCGGCGAGGGCGAAGAGGGTGATGCAGAGGGTGTAGCTCATGAGGAGGGCCCATCCTGCTATGAAGCCTGCCAGGTCGTTGAACCCCTTCAGGGCATAGACATGGACTCCTCCTGCGTAGGGGTAGGAGGGGGCCAGCTCGGCGTATGCCAACCCTATGGTAACATAGATTATTGATACTATCAGGAAGACGATTGGTGTTACTCCAGCTGCGTATGCCGCTATGAGTCCCAGGGCTATGAAGATGTCTGCTCCCACGTCGGCGTATCCGAGTGAGAAGGAGCCGAACCACCCAACCTCCCTCTTGAGGGCAACCTCCTCCCCCACC
>JAHSRM010000007.1 GCA_021650775.1 Candidatus Benthortus lauensis | reverse complement strand
TTCTCTTGGTTCCTTTGGGCGATTTAATGGTTTAGGATTAGGTTTAGGATGGCGAGGGTGTAGTAGACTGCTTCCTCGGTTCGTATGGTTCTGACTCCCTGGTTGGGCATGGTGTTGATGGTTATGTGGAAGGCTTCCTCGATGGAGGCTCCCTGACGTTCGAGTATCTCGGGTAGGCCTTGCCTGGCTGCTCCGAAGGCTACGCAGATTCTCTCGGCCTCGGCGGCCCTCCTCCTCAGCTCCTCCACGGCCTCCCTTATGTCCCTCCCCTTCCTTGAGGTCGCTATGCTTAGGTCGTAGGCCCTGGTTATCTCCTTGAGCGGCTCATCGACTACGGTGGTCTTGAAGCCCGGGTAGATGGGCGCCTTCCTCCTGGACCTCACCGTTATCTTGGGTCTCTCGCCCGGCCTCACGTGGAGGAGTATCCTAGAGCCTTTGGCGAGCCTCCTCCCAACCTTTACCGGCCTGCCCAGGCCCGCCACTATCACGGATGTCTTGCCCGACGAGGTTACCAGGCCCTCCCTCCAATGCTCCTCCCCGGCCTCTGGGCTCTCGGGGTGGGTGGGTATGTTGAGGGGTGGTAGGATTCCTGCGTATCTCAGCTCCCTTGTGATGGGGTAGAGGGTCTTCCTGAGGTATGGGGCGGTGTTGAGGTAGTCCATCAGGAGCTTTATGGTCTCTGCGTTCCCCTTGTCAGGCCTCCCAGGGTCCTCGTGGTAGATTATCAGGGTGTCCACCCTGGCTGCCGCTAGGGCCCGTGCAAGCATCCCAAGCCTCATGGTCCTGTCCCTCGGGTGGGGTGTGTCCCTGCTGAAGGAGGAGGGTAGGAGGACGTCGAGCCTGGTCTTCCTCCTCGGCGGCGGCCACAACTACCTCCTACGCCTCCTGCGTCTCCGCCTGAAGAATAGGAGGGCGAGGATTATGGGTATGAGGAGGGTTAGGCTGCTTCCGACGGCGAATAGGTCCGCGCCTGGGCTTGGCTGGCCCTGCGGCTGCTCCTCGGTGGGCGTTATCGTGGTGGCCTCGGTCCTCGGTTTCTCGGCCCTTATGGTGAGGGGCTTGCTCTCCGCCCTGTTTCCAACCGCGTCGACCGCCACCGCCAGGACCTGGACGTCCCTGTCCCGGACCGTGAACCCGGCTGCCCACCACCCGTCTTCATCCTTCTTCATCTCCACGGTCTTGTTGGTGGGCGGCACGTTGGGTATCTCCGACTCCTCCAGCACGGTTAGGTAGAGTTTCTCGAGGTCTCCGTCAGGGTCCTCGGCCCATGCGCGGGCCACGTAGTTTCCCTCCCCTATCGGCCTGACCTGGAGTATGGGCCTCTCAGGAGGCCTGGAGAGCCAGACCCATCCTAGCTCTCCACCGGAGGTTATGAACCAGATTCTGTCGGGTGCGGGGGCTGAGGCTACGAGGCTCTTTCCAACCCTGACCTCCCTGGCCTCGCCGCCCTCTATCTCGCCTATGGCTCCCAGGGCCTCGGAGACGTAGAAGAGCCTCTCCCCGATTGTGGTTAGCCTGATTCCGGAGGAGGCCCCCCTCTCCAGCTCTATCCTCTCCTCGGCCTGGAGGCTTGGCCCGATTATCCTTATGGTGTCGTCTGCGAGGGCTATCGCCGCCCTCTCTCCCAGGGCAGCCACGTAGGCTATCGCAGCGTCCAGCTCCACGGCCCTTCTCTCACCAGTCTCAGGCTCGAGTCTTAGCAGGGTCCTCCCATCCTCTAGGACCGCCCACAGGGCGCCGTCGCCCGCAGCGATGCTCCCCTCCTTTCCCAGGACCTCGACGGGTATCCTCCTCACGGGGGTTAGGTCTGGGAGCGTTATCTCTAGGATTAGGCCGGGGGGCTGGAGGGCTATCCAGGCCGAGTCGCCGCTGAGGGTTAGTGAGACCGGGTTTCCCTCCAGCTCCACCGTCTCCTTGCCCCCTGTGCCTGGGTTGTAGAGGGTTAGGGAGCGGGCTGTGAGTATGAGGAGGCCGCCGCCGTAGGGCTGGATTATCCTCGCCCTGGCCCCTAGCTCCACCTCCCTGGCCACCACGCCGTCCCTGACCTCAGCCAGGACCCCCCTACCCGCATCATACACCCAGAGGCTTGGCTCCAGGTATGCTATCGGCCCTGCGGCCAGCCCCAGCTCCCCGATTATCCTGGGCTTCGAGAGGGCTTGGGCGTGGGGGGCCGCCGCCAGGGCTAGGGCTGCGAGGACCAGGGCTGCGAGGACCTGCCTCATGCTTTCACCTATATGTCTAGGATGAATCGGAGGGTCTTGGCCTCTCCCTGCTCCTTGACCTCCATTAGGTGGTAGGTTACGCCCTTTACGTGGGTTCCGCTCGGGTGTTTTCCGGGTGTGTAGGGCTCGCCCCTTAGGGTTGCCTTGAGCCTCCACCCGCCCTCATGCTTCCCCACCTCCTCGACCTCAACGTCCCTGGCCAGGAAGCCCTCCGTGTCGAAGAGGATTATCAGCTTCTCGAGCCAGTCGTAGAGGAGCTCCTGGAGGTCCTCCCCCCTTGCCTCGACCCTCTTCTCGAGCCTGGGCTCGACTTTCCCGGGCTGGGTCAGGGTCTCGTATAGGGCTAGGGCCGCCTGCCTGTAGGCCTCCTCGAGGGTTGGGCCCCACGCCTCCGCATATACGTCGCTCATGTGCTCGAGGAACCTGTGGCCGGGCTTCACCACTCCTCTGCTCCCCACTCTCCCGTTCCCCACCATTCTCCGCCCTCCTCCAGGACCCTTATCCCCCTACGCCTCCTGATTATCAGGACGGCTACCGCCACGGCGACCAGGGCCACGGCCACCACTATCAGGACGAGCCTTAGGAGGTCCTCCTGCATGGGCGCCGGGGGCAGCTGGGCTGTCGTGGTGGCCTCCTGCACGGGCTCGAGGACCTCGACCCTCACCGTGTAGCCGCCTGTCCCGCCGTTGCCCCCCAGGTTCTCCACGTCTAGGTAGAAGGTGTTTACCCCGGGCTTCCAGTCGCCTGTTATGGTCATGGTTAGGGGCTGGCCCCGGGCCTCGCTCTGGTTATGCCTCAGCCTGAACATGTCCTCCGAGTAGAGTATGGCGGAGACCATTAGCCCTGGCTCCGGGTCCACGGTCACCCTTAGGGCCTGGCCTGGCGCTAGCTCTGCCCTGAGCTTGTATAGGTCCTGGTAGTCGTTTCCCTCCCCCCTCTGGGTCAGGAAGCCTGTGAATGATGCTGGCTCTCCCGGCTTGGCTATGGGTGCCTCGACGGAGTGGGGTGCCTGGGTCCCCGCGTCCCTCCCCGAGCCTGCGTCGTATCTCGGCTCCACGGTTATCCTGAGGCTGTAGTTGAAGGCTCCCATGGACTTTCCTATCCTGAGGTAGAGGGTTAGCTCGGGGTGCTCCGGCTCGTAGGCCGGCGTGAAGCTTATCTCGACCTTCTTCCTCACGCCCTTGCCTACCACCGGGTCCACTCCGGCCAGCCTGGCCTTGTCAGGCGAGTAGAGGGCCACGGTCCCCCTGCCGGTCTCCACCCCTATTATCTCGCCCTCGACCCTTATGGTCTGGCCGCTTCCCACGCCCACCAGCCTGTAGTAGTGGTTGTCGTCGAAGGCCCCCGTCAGGCTCCCCCTGACCTCGGCCTCGCCGCCCGAGAGGTCCACCTCAAGGGCCGTCTCGAAGCTCCTCCCAGGCTCCTGGCCCACCACGGGCGAGAGGACGAGCAGGAAGGTGAGCATGACTGCTAGAAGGGCGGCCGGCCTCATCCCAACCTGATGGATGCCCCCTCTCTGAAATAGGTTTCCCCCAGGGGTAGGACCAGGAGAACACGGGGATAAGGTTGGCGCCGGGGGCGGGATTCGAACCCGCGCGGCCCGACGGGGCCACGGGCTCTCCCACATGTGGGTCTCAAGGCCCGCGCCTTGGTCCTGGCTTGGCTACCCCGGCCCGCCTCCACCTTTGCCATGTTTATTTATTATTGTTTCTGGATGTTTTGTTGGGGCTGGATGGCGCTTAGCTCTGAGGAGAGGAGGAGGTTTCTTAGGGCTCTGGAGGAGGATGAGGAGTTCAGGCTGGCGGTCGCAGGCCTGCTGGGGTTTAGGGAGATCCTTGAGGCCTTGAGGGAGGTCAGGGAGGGTCAGGCAAGGCTGGAGGAGAGGCAGATGAGTCTAGAGGAGCGTCAAGCTAGGCTAGAAGAGATGCAGGCCAGGCTGGAGGAGCGTCAAGCCAAGCTTGAGGAGCGTCAAACAAGGCTTGAGGAGAGGTTTGCTAGGCTTGAGGAGGAGATGAGGGAGACTAGGAGGGTGTTAGCCGTGGTCAGCCACAGGTTCGGCGTCCTCTCTGAGGCCGGGTTCAGGGAGGATATGAAGTATGTTGTCGAGGAGTCCCTGGGGGCTGGGAGGGTTGAGAGGGTCAGGCTGAGGGATGAGGAGGGCCTGGTCTACGGCTACCCTGGGGAGGTTGAGGTGGACCTGCTGGTTAGGGACGGCGTCCATATACTTGTGGAGGTTAAGTCCAGGGTGAGGGCCGGCGACGTGGCCGAGCTAGGAAGGGTTGGGAGGCTCTATGAGAGGGTGAGGGGCGTGAAGCCTAGGCTGGTTCTACTAGGAGGCTTCATAGACCCTGGCGCCTGGAGGGCTGCGGAGAGGCTCGGGGTGGAGCTTAGGCCTATACTCAGGGAGGGGGCTTAAAGGTTGCCAGGTTTAGGTCGTCTCTCAGGATTACTCCCTCCTTGAGGGCTTCTCTAACGAGAGGTGTATCTAACTCTACCTGCTTTCTATATTCTTGGAGCGTTAATGGGATGGGCTCTATCTCCAGGTATTCTGGGTCCTGTAGGAGGTCGAGTCTTTTTAGGGGGTTTCGTGGCAGGTTTGGGGAGATTATCAGGAGGTCTATGTCGCTCCACTTGTTGAAGTCTCCCCTGGCGTAGGAGCCGACCAGTATGGCTGTGAGGGGTCCTACCCTCCCCCTAATCCTCTCCACGTATCTCCGGGCGATGGAGACGGCCTTCTCCCTCATCCTGAGCCTCTGCTCAAGGACCTCCACTTCGACTTCACCCACTCGATTATCTTCCTG
>JAHSRM010000053.1 GCA_021650775.1 Candidatus Benthortus lauensis | reverse complement strand
TGTATCCCAGTATGAATGCCGTTATGAGCAGGACTACTGCTGTTGAGGTCCTCATACCCCAAGCTCAAACTCAGGGTAAAGGAGGTATTTTATATTTGCTGGAGCCTCTCCACAATCTTTAACGCTTCCTCCACATGCTTCCTCGGATTGAACTGTGATGAAAATATGTGTCTAACGTATCCCTGCTTGTCTATTATGTAGGTTACCCTCCCTGGGATTATGCCGAGGGTTGAGGGGACTCCGTAAAGTTTTCTGACCCTTCCACCCTTATCGCTGAGAATGTGGTAGGGTAGCTTGTATTTTGATGCGAACCGTTTATGGGATTCCACGGGGTCGGAGCTTATCCCGATTACCTCGGCCCCTGCGTCCTTGAAGTCGATATACGTGTCCCTGAATGCGCATGCCTCGACCCTACATCCCGGGGAATCATCTTTTGGATAGAAGAAGAGGACTACTATCTTCTTCCCTATGAAGTCACTTAGCCTGATGGGGACGCCGTCCTGGTTAGGTAAGGTAAAGTCTGGAGCCTTATCACCCACATTAACCCTGTTTTTCCTCCCAAACATGAGCTATTGGATATAATGAGAAGGGGGAAATAAAGATATTCACACGGCAACATTTATCCCGGTAATCAGTCTGATTGCCTCTCCGAATGCGTATACCCCGAACCCTATTCCCAGAGTTAGTGCCGCTGTCTCGAGGAACGTTGTGACGAATTTCCTGTCGAAGATTACTGCCGTGTAGTATGATGTGGATATTACTATTGCTACTGCGATAAGTATCGAGAATGTGAGGGATTGTAGGGGTATGTTAAGGAGGAAGAAGGGGAGGATTAAGAGGATTACTGTGAGGACGTATGAGATTCCCGTGAAGATTGCCGAGAGCCTTGGGGATGTTTTATGCTCATTCTTTGCCTGCAGGTATGCTGCTGCGGCCATGGATATGGATGCCGAGACCCCGACTATCAGCCCCGTTATCCCTGCGATAAACGATGACTTGAACACCGCCACTGTTCCTGCGAGGACTCCCACGAGCTCTATTAGGGCGTCTGAGAGACCCAGGGTTATGGAGCCGAGGTAATCCACTATCCTTTCATGGACCTCCGACATCAAGGCCTTCTCATGCTCCTCCTCATCACGTATTATCTCCCTAAGCTTCTCTACATCATTCGAGTTCACTTTCTCCAAGTATTCCCTGTATCCTGCTATGACTTCCTCTTCATGGCGTTCGAGGAACTTTAGGGTGAAGGTTAGGCCGAGGAGCCTTCGCATAAGCTTCGAGAGTAGGAGGGAGCTTCTCCTGTATCTTCCCTCACACTCGGGGCAGTATCTTAGCCAGAACTCGTAGTGCTTCTTCTCCATCTGGGCAAGCCTCTCCAGAATCCCCTTAAGCTTCGGGTCCCTCTCCCTCTCGGCCAACCCGCTATACACGAGGTAATCCGTGTATTCGTCTATGCAGAACTCCCTGGGCCCCATTTTACACCCGAGTTTACAGATTGGTTCTATTAAGCCTTAGCCCCCGTATCTCCACCCTGTCTCGTGTAGTGTGAGGGGCCTGGCCTCCGGGTTCCTCGCACCGCACTCCACAACCTCGGCGAGATAGACCGTGTGGTCGCCCTTCTCCAGCTTCCCGACAACCCTCGCCTCGAACCAGGCCGGCGCGTTGGCCAGGATGGGTGCACCTGTCTTGGGCCCAGGCTCGACTGGGTAGCCGTTGATTCTCCCAGGCTCTATCTTGGAGGGCTTGAAGAAGGACTCGGCCACATCCCTCTGGTCCTTGGAGAGTATGCTGACAGCGAAGACCTCGCTCCGCTCCACAAGGCCCTGTATCCTGCTACCCACCCGGAGAGCCGTCATGACCAAGGGCGGGTTAAAGGAGGCCTGGCTAAGCCACGAGACCGTCCCAGCCGCAACCTCGTCCCCAAGCCTCGAAGCCAAGACATAAAGGCCGTAGGTCAGCAGCCCCAACACACGCCGCCTAACCGCCGGGTCCAACCACCCCACCAATCGCCCCAAAGCTAAGGAGACCCAATAAGAATCTTAAGTAGAAACAACTGCATGATTCGATATCGATTTCGATAAAATATTATAAGAGCCTGAGGCCCCTATCTTGGAGATGTGGCTGAGGTTTGGGAGGAGGTGCGGGCATCTCTCTAGGGGTTTGAGGACCCTGGTCCTGTATCTGCTTAGGGGGAGGCCGAGGACGGGGATGGAGGTTATTAATGCTGTGGAGGAGATGACCTTCGGGTTCTGGAGGCCCTCGCCTGGCTCGATTTACCCGCTCCTGAAGAGGATGGTCGCTGAAGGACTGCTCGAGGCCGTGGAGGTCGATGGGAGGCAGGCCTATAGGCTCACAGAGAAGGGTAGGAGGGAGCTGGAGGACAGCCTGGGCTATGACCCGCTCTGGAGGCCTGGGCCGAGGACCCTGAGGGAGGCTCTAGGGGAGCTGGAGGCCAACGTGGAGTATATCGTGGATATGGTGGCCTCGGGTGAGAGGCTTGGGGAGGAGGAGAGGAAGGCCCTCAAGAAGCTTGTAGAGAGGCTGGAGGCGGTCCTCGGTTGAACATAGTGGAGACCCGCAACCTGAGCGTGGTGTATAAAGGCGGAGTAAGGGCCCTGGACGGACTCGACCTAAACGTGAGGGAGGGCGAGATATTCTGCCTAGTGGGGCCTAACGGAGCGGGCAAGACCACCACCATGCGTGTCCTAACAACCCTGCTTAGGCCCACGGGAGGCTGGGCGAGGGTAGCGGGCTACGACGTGGTGAAGGAGGCTGGAAAGGTAAGGAAGATGATAGGATACGTCCCCCAGAACCTCAGCGCAGACGACGAGCTAACAGGGATGGAGAACATGATATTGCAGTGCAGACTCTATGGAATCAGGGGTAGGGAGGCGAGGGAGAGGAGCCTCAGGCTGCTCGAACTCGTCGGCCTGAGGGAGGCCGCAGACAGGCTCGTGGCAAGCTATAGCGGAGGGATGAGGAGAAGGCTGGAGCTGGCCATGGGCCTCGTCCACACTCCCAGGATACTATTCCTCGACGAACCAACCCTGGGACTCGACGTCCACTCAAGGGTTATGATATGGGAGCATATAAGGAGACTGAACCACGAGGAAAAGACCACGATACTCTTCACAACACACTACATGGATGAAGCCGACAAAATAAGCGACAGGGTAGCCATAATCGACCATGGAAAAATAGTTGCAATGGGAAGGCCTGAAGACCTGAAATCAAGCATAGGAGGAGACGTAATCAAGCTAAAGATTAACGGAAGAATAAACGGCATACTCTCGGGCATAGACGAGATAATAAAAGTAGATGAGATTGACGGCGAGTATCGTGTGAAGGTTAAGAACGGTGAGGAGGCGTTGCCAAGAATTCTCCGAATACTTGAGGAAAGGGGGATAAAGGTCGTCTATGCGTCGCTGGTGAAACCCACGCTCGACCAAGTCTTCGTGGAGTATACGGGTAGAGAATATCGGGAGGAGGAAGAGCATGTGGATGTCAGGGTAATGACGTATGTGAGGGAGAGGAAGAGATGAACCTGACGACTCTCTCAGGAATCTCGGGGCTGTTCGCCAGGGAGATGAAGAAATGGTTCAGGCAGAAAGTCCAGATAGTCTTCGCATTCGTTATACCGTTAATGTGGCTAACACTCTTCGGGAAAAGCTTCAACATAGCGTATTTCCTGAACTTGCCTGAGGGCATACCACCTGACGTTAAGGCCATTGTCCAGAAGGCTATGGAGGAGATTCTCCTAAGGGTGTTCGGCTCCCTCGACTACTTCAATTTCTTCGCCGTTGGAATGCTAAGCGTCTTCGCATTATTCACCTCTATGTGGAGTGGTATGAGCCTAGTGTTCGACAGGAGGCTAGGCTATCTCGAGAGATTCCTCGTGGCCCCCATACCCAGGGAGAGCATATACCTAGCCAAGGTATTCTCAGCCCTAGCTAAAGGACTAATACAATTCACAATAATGCTGCTGATAACCTTTGCATTGGGCTTAACGCCTAAACAGGGATTCACGGCCATTGATATGATGGGCCTCTACATGGTGATAGCCGGGCTAATACTGGCCCTCTCAGCGATATTCACAGCCATAGCCATAAGGATAACGAGTCATGACACGGTAATCTCGATAGCAAACCTGGTAAACATTCCCCTGATGTTTACAAGCAATGCGATATTCCCTCTTGAGCAGATGCCTGACTGGATGAGGGTGATTGCGGCCGTGAATCCCCTCACGCACAGCATTACACTGACTAGGTATCTTGTTCTTGGGATAGGCTCGCAAGCCCAGGTGATTCTCAGCACGTTCTATTTAGCCGGGTTCACGGCTGTATGCGTGTTCCTCGGCGTCGCAGCTGCTAGGAGATACCTCTAGTCCGAGACCTTTTCGGCCAGCCTCTTCAAGGTTTTGAGACGCTTGAGGAACTCCTCACGGGTATACATGGTCCATATGTCGTAGTGGCTCATCTCCAGCATGCGGTCGAGCTCGCCGAGGAATGATGCCAGCTCCTCGTCTATCAGCCCCCTCTCCTCAAGCCTGTAGCTCATCTCGGTTAGGGATAGCTCGCCTGACTCGTCTCCCAGAAGCCTTCCACAGAGCTGATACGCCGCCCTCCTAACAATCTTCACAGCCTCCTCCACGTCACCGCCCTCCTCGACAATCCTACAAGCCCTGCGAACATCCTCCAAAACCATGACAAAACACCCCAAAAGAAGGAGGGTATGGGGGCGCCCGGATTTGAACCGGGGATCTCCGGGTCTCTACTCCGACCAGGGCCAGAGGGATCTGGAGCCCGGCGCCGTAGCCTTCAGCCCCATTTGAGGGCTTGTTCCCCCTCGGCTCACCCGAGTCTGGGCCACGCCCCCTTCAAGTTGAAGGATTCTCCATGGGTTATTAAACCTAACCTGGCAGAGAGCCTCCTTGGGCCGGTTTCTTAGGTTTGGTCCTCGAACAATTGTTCGGTTTATTGGTTTGTTTTTGGTTGTTTGTAGTGAATAGTAATGATTAAATATGTCATTTGTTTAGGTTTTTGCCCATGAGTGAGGTGGTCGAGAGGCTGAGGAAGGATGGGGTCAGGTTCGTGGACCTCCAGCTGACCGACGTTCCCGGGAAGCTCCACCATGTAACTGTTACTAGGGAGTTCTTGGATGAGGAGGTTCTCAGGAAGGGGGTGCCGAAGCTCGACGGCTCCTCGATAAGGGGGTTCGTGGAGATATACGAGTCGGACCTGGTCCTCAAGCCGGATCCATCCACCTACGCCGTGATTCCCTGGAGCGATGGAGAGCAGAAGACCGCCAGACTTATCTGTGATGTCTATGCAGACTTCGGCGGCAAGAGGCTTGAGAAAGACCCTAGATATGTGGCCCAGAAGGCCGAGGAGTATCTCAGGACGCAGGGGTTCAGCGAGTCGAGGTGGGGGCCTGAGGCAGAGTTCTTCGTCTTCGACAAGGTCTCATGGGACGTCATGACCCCCTACAAGGCTTCCTTCGAGATAAGGTCTAGGGAGGCTGCATGGAACGGGGACTCACCATACCCGATAAGATTCAAGGAGGGATACTTCCCCGCACCACCACAAGACACCCTCATGGAGTTCAGAAACGAGGTAGCCACCACACTAACAAAATACTTCGGAATACAATGCGACGCCCATCACCACGAGGTCGCAACAGCGGGGCAATGTGAGATAGACATGACGCACGCAACCCTAACACGGATGGCGGACAACCTAATGACCTACAAATACGTGGTGAGAAACATAGCGATAAAACATGGCCTAGTGGCAACCTTCATGCCCAAGCCAATCCACATGGACAACGGCTCGGGAATGCACACCAACGTAAGCCTATGGACGAACGGAGAGAACATGTTCTACGACCCAGAAGACGATTACGCAGAGCTAAGCCAGATAGGAAGATACTTCACGGGAGGACTGCTGGAACACAGCCGTTCACTCGCAGCAATAGTGGCGCCCACAACCAACAGCTACCGCAGACTCGTCCCAGGATACGAGGCCCCAATCTTCATAGCATGGAGCAGGAGAAACAGGTCCGCAAACGTCCGCATCCCAACATACTACAGGGGGATGAGGAAGAGCAAGAGAGTAGAGTTCAGGACACCCGACACATCCTGCAACCCATACCTAGCATTCGCCGCAATCCTGATGGCGGGACTAGACGGAATAAAGAAGAAGATAGACCCAGGAGACCCAGTGGACGAGAACATCTACCACCTAACACCGGAGAAGAGGAGAGAACTAGGGATAAAAGAGCTTCCAAGAAACCTGGCCGAGGCCCTAGACTGCCTAGAATCAGACCATGAATACCTCAAACCAATCTACACATCAAGCCTACTAGACACAATAATAGAACTCGGAAGAAAACAATACAGCCAAGTAGCATCAAGACCACACCCATACGAATTCTACCTATACTTCGACGTCTAGCAATATAATTTTAAAAAGCAAAGACAAAAACCTCCCATTTCTATCTCATTTACGAAAAATTATGACTACAGAGAGTTTTAGATTCTGAAGTCCCTGATATGCTTGGTTACATTCAAGTCTCGTGTTTTTGTCAGCAATCTTTCATCCGCTGTGTATAAATTTGTTCTTTCAGTTACCGCCAAGGCCGTATAAGATGCGTCATAGATTGTTATCCCTTTTCTCATAGCTATCTCAACTGTTTTCTCTGCATAATCACCTGAAAGCTCGTAGACAGCGAATTGATAATCTCTGAGTATGCGTGCTACTTCTTTTAGCTCGTCTTCTCCAAATGCTCCTGAATATTTTAGAGCGTTAAGTACTTCGAAGTTTAGGAGTGAGGGGGCGATTATCTCTATTAATCCTTCGACAAAGGAGTCTCTTATCGTTAGTGCTTCTTTGCTGTATTCTTCTTCGATGAACCATTTAACAACTACTGAGGAATCGACCACTATCTTGCCTCTCTCCAACGCCTTATCTCCTCCACGCTCCTCCAACCTGGGACTCTTCTCCGTAGCTGGTTTGTGCGTAGGGCCGCTGCCTTCATCTTAGCGAGGTCTCTATCCCTTAGTTTGGCCTCCTCACGCCTGACCACATCCTCTATCGCCTTCCTAACAACCTCACTCCAATTAATGTAACGGAGCTTCTCCATCTTCTCCTTAAGCTCCCTTCTTATCCGAAAACTTATCACCTCGCTCATCCAGTAAGAAAAATAAACAAACATGTAATAAACGTTTACAAAGACCCAGAAAACAGAAAAGTCCCGATAATTCAGAATTAGATTACGGAAACATG
>JAHSRM010000067.1 GCA_021650775.1 Candidatus Benthortus lauensis | reverse complement strand
TAGCATCCCTAATCAACGAGCCCCTATCCACGCCATAACCCGCCCTCTCCACCAAAACCACGCATCTAACCATGCGTTACACGCCAAGCATGAGTTAAGGAGGAAACGATATAAACTGCTGCCATTCTCTCGGGGTCGGGTGAGGTTCATGGCCGTCGATATTGTATGCGGGAAGGAGATATCCGAGGACACTAGGTATAAGCTGAGCTTCGAGGGTGAGTGGCTCTACTTCTGCAGCGAGGAGTGCATGAAGGAGTTCGTGGAGAATCCTGTCGAGTATCTCTATGCCAACGTGGGCTGCGGCTGTGGCGGAAACTGCGGATGCGGGGGACATCACAGCCACTACTAGACCCGCCGCACACCCCATACTTTATCACCCTCAAGGCCTCATAACCCCTCTCCACCAACCACTCCACACATCTATTCTGGAGAAACAGGTAAATCCACCTACCATGAAAGATGGCCCTAAGAACCGACACCGCAGCCTCCCCACCCGTCTTCGCATCTCCCCCATCCATAAAGACTATTGAGGGGAACTTGTAGCCGCTTGGGAGGGGAGAGAACTCAACCGAGCCGCCCTTATCGAGCCTGTATAGAATCACCGCTAGGAGCCTGCATAGGAGGCAGTCTGCGTCGTAGAGGAGCTTTTTCACGTCGGCTACCCTGTTGGCCCTGGATAAAGGGTTTTCCCAGCAACCTGCTAATGGGCTATGACCTCTATCTTCGGCCTCTTCTCCGCCCTAACCCTCATGAACTTATCCACGTCGAAGCCCTTCCTCTTAGCGAACCACTTGATGTAGTTTATGACCGCCCATGCCCCGAACTTGGCGATTAGCTTGAACGCCAGCTTGAGTGGTGGGTTGAGTTTGATGAGCTTGGGCGGCAGGTTGTTCAGCTCTATCATTATGTGCCTCCAGGCCCTGTATATCACCGCCATCTGGCCCTCATTAAGCTCTTCTATGTCGAAGAATTCCTCGCCCTTGAGGACTCCGAGGGGTGAGAAGAAGAGGGGTGTAACAGTGAAGTGGGCCTTCTCGCCGATAACTCTTGGAAGGTATCTCTCCATGGCGTCTATCAGCCTGACCGTCTCCCATGCATCCTCCTCGGTCTCGCCTGGAAGACCTATAATCAGGGTGAATGCGGGGAACCAGTAGTTCTGGTTGAGTATCGCCGTCCCGTTTATCACCACGTCGAACCACTCATCGGGGCTGAACGGCTTCATCTTGTTCCTCATGTAGTTCCAGAGCAGTTGGCCCGAGCCGGTCTCGAGGCCCGTCTGTATCCCTATCCAATGCTCGTGTGAGGCCCTGAGTATCTTCGAGAGCTTGGATATCATCTCGGGTTCTGCTACCGCCGGGGCTATGGTTCCGTGGGTGGGGTTGCTGTGCCTTATCCCAGGTATGCTCATGATTGCCGTGAACAGCTCTACCAGGGCGTCTGTGTTGGGCATGAAGGTCTTCCAGTCCTCAAGCTGATACAGGAATATGTCCTCGCTATGGACCCAGGCGTTGTGGAGACCCGCAGCAGTATTCACCTTAATCTCCCTAATAATCTTCTCGATGGGCATGTATCTTGCGTATCTCAGGTTGGGTTCACAGAACTCGCATCCCCTCCCGCATCCCCTCATGACCTCGACAAGCCCATGTATGCTTGGATTGACTATGTCGGGTATCTCCTCTATCCTCGGCCCCTTCCTGAATACGCTTATCCTCGGCAGCCCATCATCCTCCATCTCATGGAACAGGTATGGTATCATGTGGTCTATCTCCCCAACTATCACGTAGTCTATGTTGAGTTGCTCGACCTGATGGGGCCTGAAGCTTAGGTAGAGTGCGCCTGGGCCTCCCACAGTTATCTTGAACTTGTATCCATGCTTCTCCCTGAGGTGGTTGAGCCTGTAGATTAGGTCTAGGAAGAATTTCTGTGAGTATGACTTGAAGACTCCTCCCGTGAATCCGAGGCTGAGGGGGCCGAGGCTCAGGGGGTCCATGGTGTTTATCCCGACTATCTTGGTCTTCTCGTCTATGAACCTCTCCACGTGGTCTGGGTGGGCGACAACCACGTCGCTCCGCTTGTAGTCCCTTAGTAGGGCGGCCTCAACCTTCCTCAACCCGTAGGGGGCGTAGGGCAGTATCCCATCATGGTGGGGGACCTGGGGTGCGAGGAAGTCGAAGAGGAACTCGGGGACACGCTCCGAGGGTGCGCATGCGAGGAAGTCGAGGAGGGGGACATGCCTATACTCGCTTGTTAGACTCCTATCTGCCGTCAGCACAATCCTATACCCCATGCTAACACCCCCTCACCACTAATACAATCCTCTCCGAATTCTCGGAGACCCCGCATCCTATATAAATCTTCCAACACACAACAACCCTCAGAAAATTAGGATAAGCCCTAAACCATCCCGAGCATTAGCCTGGATATGTTCTCGAGGGACGAGGAAGCATTCCTCAAGGACCAGTGGATATGTAGGCTGGCCACCATAACGGGCGACGGATGGCCCCATAACGTCCCGGTTGGATACGCATTCGACGGAGAAGCCTTCTATATCTCGAGCGACCCGGATGCACGGAAGGTCAGGAACATTAGGTCGAATCCTAGGGTCTGCCTCGTGGTCGATGTGGTTGAGGGGAAGAGGGGTGTGATGATACAGGGTGAGGCGGCGCTGATAGAGTCTGGGAGGGAGTTCGAGGAGGCCATGGAGCTGATGGAGAGGCAGAGGGGGTGGAGGAGGAGCAGGCCCGGAGAACAGGTGATAATAAAGGTCAAGCCCGTGAAGAAAACAAGCTGGAGAATATAGGAAAGGATTTTAAGCCCACAAACCCGATAAGACCACGGGGATGGCCACAATACCTGCCGAGCCATGGATACAGGAAGAGCTCAAGAAACCCTTGGAATGGTATTTCCAAGTAGCCCTAAACCTAAAACCCGCAAAATACCTAATATGCAGGAGGATAGAGGCGCCTGAAAATCTGGGGGAGCTGACCGAGGAAAAGCTGTGGAAAGCCCATGAAAAGCTCTCAAGAAAGTTTCATGCAATATTCCAGAAAATCAGGTCGGGTGAGCTGGAGCTAAGGGAGTTGGAGGAGCGGAGGCCGAGCTTCCTCGACCTGAAGGCCGAGCTCGTTGAGAGAATGTTAAGGCACTGCAACTTCTGTAGATGGAACTGTAGGGTGAACCGTGTGGAGGGAAAGAAGCATGGGACATGCCAGCTCGAGTCCCATTCAAGGGTGTCAAGCTACTTCCACCACAGAGGGGAGGAGCTTCCGATAAGAGGTGTGATGGGAAGCGGAACAATCTTCTTCACTTCATGTAACATGCGCTGCGTCTTCTGCCAGAATGGAGACATATCTCATGACAAGGATAATGGGGTTGTTTTTACTCCCGAGATGCTGGCTGTGGCCATGTGGCAGCTGCGTATGGAGGGTTGCCATAACATTAACTTGGTTGGCGGGGAGCCGACGATTCACCTTCACACGATTGTTAAGGCGATAAGCATGCTCAGGTTCTTCAGGAATCCGAGGGAGCTTCCACGTGTCATGAGGGTTAAGTCCGACTACTTCTTCAACTATAGCCTCAGGTGGAGTAGGGCGTCCTATGACGGCGAGTTCAACACGCCTATACTCTGGAACTCTAATATGTTCATGAGCATGGAGACGATGAAGATTCTGAGGGAGCTAGTTGATATATGGTTACCCGACTTCAAGTTCGGCAACGATAGGTGTGCGATTAGGCTCTCCAAGACACCTTGGTATTTCGAGACCGTCTCGAGGAATCATAAGCTGATTTACGAGTGGGGCGAGAGCATAGTGATAAGGCATCTGGTTATGCCTGGGCATGTGGAGTGCTGCACAAAGCCCGTGTTGAGGTGGATTGCGGAGAATATGCCTGGAACACCGGTCAATATAATGGACCAGTATCACCCCGACTATGCCTGCAACCCGCTTGACCCGAGGTATGACCCACGCTACTCGGATATGGCCAGGTATCCGACCGGTGAGGAGATTATGGAGGCATACCGATACGCCAAGAGCC
>JAHSRM010000034.1 GCA_021650775.1 Candidatus Benthortus lauensis | reverse complement strand
GACGGAAAGGATGCTTATTGGGAGAAATATTATTGAGAGTCTTGGCGACCTATTGACGGGATTTAAGTCAAATAAGATATGTGTAGTTGAAGATGGAATAACGAGGGAGATTCTAGGCGTTAGAGTCACTGGAATACTCGCTTCAGAGGGTTTTGAAGTTAAGGAGGTTATCATTAATGGAGCTTATATGAGTGATGTAAGTCGTCTTGAGGAGTTTTTGGAATATTGCTCCTTGGCTTTGGCTGTGGGGGGAGGAAGTGTTATAGATGTCTGTAAATTAGCTACTTTCAGGAGGGGCATACCTTTCATCTCTGTTCCCACCACGCTCTCCCAGGACGCCGTATCCTCCGGGAACGCCTCGATTATAGGTGGAGACGGCTTGAAGAGGACCCATAAGGCCCATCCCCCTGTTGCGGTTGTCTTTGAACTCGGGGTCTTGGAGAAGCAGCCCAGGAGGTTTATCGCTGCCGGTGTGGCCGACATGATGGCTAAGGCTACTTGTCTGAAGGATTGGGAGCTAGGTAGGGATGAGAGGGGGGAGTATTACTGCCCCTTGGCGGCCGAGCTCTCCCTCTCGACCTTCCATGAGGCTCTAAGATTCGTGGGTGAGGGTATGGGGGACCTGAAGCTTCTGGCTACTGCGTTGTTCAAGTCGGGGTTGGCTATGACGCTTGTAGGCTCCTCCAGGCCAAGCTCGGGGGCGGAGCACCTCTTCGCACACTACATAGACAGGTATATGCATGGTAGGAGCCTTCACGGAGAGCAGGTCGGCGTGGGAACCATTGCACTTGCATACTATCATCAGGCCCATGACCCGGGGTGGTGGAGGGAGGATGTCTATCAGTGGAGGAGCATTAGAGGGGTCTTAGAGAAGGCTGGCGCTCCCACAACCCTCGGGGGGATAGGTGTTGATGAGGAGCTGGCGGTCAAGGCCCTCTGCCACGCCCACGAGATTAGGCCCGAGAGATACACTATACTCCACAGAAGACCCATGAGCCCAGATGAGGCACGTGAGGTTCTATCGGAGACAGGTTTACTCGCCTAGCCTCCTAAAGGTCTCCATTATCTCCTTGTCGAGGGGCTTATGCTTCCTCCTCCGCCTCCTGACTGGATACGGGTAGGGGCCGACGCTTAGGAAGGCTTTCTCGGCCAGCTCGTCGCCCTCGGACTCCCTGCACCTTCTCCAGGAGCTCGGGTCATGACGATAATCCCGGGCATCGGTCCAAGATATGTGGAAGTCGTGGAGATGGTCGGGTCTAAAGCTCACGGCCACACGGTTAAGCGTCCTATGGATGCTCAGAGGGCATGTAAAGACCCTCTGAATATCTATCTTATTCTCTACCTCCACCCCCTCCAAGGGCCTCAGCCTATCTATGACATACTGGGTTACGGAGTATGAGAGATTCAAGGGGCCTATCTTCTCCATGACCTCCCGTGAGAACGCCCTAGGGTTGATTTGGACGTGGGCGCCCCTCCCGCTCCACTTAACGTAGACCGACTCGGAGACACCCTCCTTCTCGAGCACGCCGACTATCTCCTCGGCCTTCCTCACAATCTTCCTCCAATCGCCATCCCTCGAGTCTATGTCCCAGGTCGGGGTGGAGGACACCATGTTGGATAAATCGAGTAAATCTTCCCTGGAGTCCAGCTTCCTGTAGGTGTGGGCGGAGGCGTAGAATGTTCTGGGCCGTAGTTTTCTGGCGGACTCGAGGATTAGCTGGATGTCTGAAGGGGAGCTTAACGTTAGGGGTTTCCGGGTTATTGGATGATACCTCAGCATTATCTGTAGCCCGTCGTCTCCCTTGGCCTCGCAGTGGACGGCCACCCACCTGTTCCTCGAATACTCCACTATCTCCCGCCTAACATCCTCCGAGCCGTAGTGCCTATAGATTAGCTCCCTTGTCAAGGAAGCTCCTCACCTGCTTTCCGCCTAGCCTTGAGTATCTTCTTAATCACCTCCGGCGGCAGGGATTCATCCTCTATCCTCCTCCTAACCGGCCCCAGCACAATCATCCCGACTCCAGGCTTGATGTCGATTTCATGAAGGTATCTACTGTGGTTGGTTTGACGCATCTTCTCCACTACGACGAACCTCCTCAGCTCGCCTCCCCGTATAATCCTCCTAAACCGGATTATCCCGTCGGCTATATGCTCCACCCCCCATCCAAAGGCCTCGGAGGTCGTTATGGCGTATTGGCTGACGGCCAGGGTCGTGAAGTTCCATTTGGAGAGAATCTTCTTGACGTAGTAGGAGTAGCGTCTAGCCATTGCGGGTTTGTCGAGCCAGAAGGCCGAGATGCTGTCTATCACCACCCTCGCCCTACCGTATCCGAGCTGCTTCTTCGCCTCCACTATCTTGTTCACGAGGGTCTCCATGTCGAGGCTCTGGAGACTCCACCTATCCTCCCTCCCCATCAGGGCGTCTATAATTATCAGCCTACCCTCATCCACGGCTCCCCTGAAATCCATGTTGAACTGAGACGCCTGCCTGATTATAGACTCCCTGCTCTCCTCGGTCGTTACGTAGATGCATCTGTCCTCCTCCCTGATTCCCTGGTTGATGAAGTGGATTGAGAGTATTGTTTTACCGCATCCAGGCTCACCCGTGACCGCCACGAAGAATCCTTCAGGTATCCCTCCCTCCAATAGCTCGTCGAGCCCCTTGACCCCTGTCCTCAGCCTCGGGGTCTCCATCCCCGCAGACACATCCCCCATTACACTGAATAAATGTTGGCCTCACATCCCTCTCCAGGGAGTCCGGGGTATATACTCTGGGGATATGTGCCCCCTAGGTTATTAGCCTGAGTATGTAGGCGGAGAGGTCTCCGAGGGTTAGGAAGATTACGAGCCCTATTGTTATGAAGATTAGTAGCGGTATTCCGGGGGTTGCCCATGAATCTTCCCGCACATTCTCCTCCAAGTCTAGGGAGAAGAGGTTGAACTTGAAGACCCTCACACCTTCATGCTCCTCCTCCAAGGGGAACCAGAACCTCCCGGCATGATTCACCCTCGTCCCGAACAGTATTGCGGCGGCCTTCCTCCACCTACTCTCATGCTCGAACCCCTTGAAGATGTTGTCCCCCCTCATGATTCTGTAGGTGTTGTATAGCAGGAATGATACCGGGAGTATTAGGGAGAGGATTAACCCGTTGGTCAGGGAGGCGAGGCCCGTGAATGGGTGAAATCTTACGGGAGGATAGTATATTGGGAGCGACGCCGATATGGCTGCAATCGCTTTCGCATCAGCTCCACCATACAGCCCCATATAATAGAACATGAAGGCTAGTCCCGTGCTCAAGCCTATCGACATGAATGTTAGGATTAGTTTGACGAGGCTCCATGACCATGCCAGGTCCAGGCCCGTTAGGGCTGCCCCCACGCCTCCCCCTATAACCCAGACCTTGTCGTCAATCTCCCTGGAGACCCAGTCTTGATAGGATGCGTAAACCATCGTGGCCATTATGAGCGTGATTCTTGCGGGGAGGAGTATATCCAGGGTCAAGGACTACTCCACCCTGTCGAAGGGCTTTAACACCTCAGGAAGCATGTCGATTAGGTCGGTGGCAAGTATGTGGAGACCATGCCTCTCGGCAGCCTTCTCGCCAGCCTTACCGTTAATCCATGCACCTGCAGCCGCAGCCTTGAATGGGTCAGCTCCCTTGGCGAGAAGTGCGGCCACCACCCCTGCCAGGATGTCCCCCGTCCCTCCAACGGTCATGGCGGGAGTCCCAGTCCTATTCACCGCCACATCTACACCATCAGAGATAACGTCAACCCACCCCTTAAGCAGTATCGTTATCTTCTCGCCCTGGGCCCTGTCCCTAACCTCGGAGGCCCTCAGCTCAAGCTCCTCGGGGACCTGCCTCCCAAACACCCTCCTATACTCGCCTGCATGGGGCGTCAGGACGACCCTTCTCCCACGCACCTTGGCCAGAATTCCGGGGTAGAGGGCCGTGGCGTCCAGGACCACCCCCTTGCCCTGTGCAGCCGCCTCCTCGACAACCACCTCTATTCCAGGCTCACTCCCCGAGGCCAGGCCAGGCCCTATGACCAGTGAGTCTGCCTCTGGGAGGAGCTTCAGCACCCGTCTGGCGGCGCCCCTGGTTAGCTTCATGTCGGTTAGAGGTAGGACTATGAGGTTGGGTGAGAGGGAGCGGATGGCCGTGGCGACCTTCTCGGGGGCGGCTATGTAGGCTAGGTCTACGCCTGTCCTTAATGCGGCCATGGCTGCGAGGAAGGGGGCTCCGTGGTAGAGCCAGCTACCCCCCACAACCAAGACAACCCCGTTCTCACCTTTATGGGACCTCCGAGACCTGGGCTTGACAACATCTCTAACGAATTCTTCATCCACTTCCTTAAACATTCTCAAAGGGTCTTTGGGTGAAGGTGGTATAAAGTGCTTTAGAAAGAAGGAGAGAGGGGTGTTTACTTCTTCTTGGGCAGGGAGAGTGTTATCTCTATGATGCTGACGTTCCTCGGCCTGCCGTCGTTTCCCACCCTGCCTTCCTCGGTCCCGATGTTTACGTTCTCTATCACGGCGTCCTTGACGAACCTCCTCCTCACAACCTCGACCACGTCCACCGCCTTGCTTATCGCCCTTCCACGTGCCTTCAGGACGACCTTCTTGCCCTCGGTCAGAGGCAGGGTCGTTGCCAGCACATAGTTCATCGTCGGCTTCCTACCCACAAGAATCACGGCCTCGCCGGATGGAGTCGAGCTCATCCCACGTATTCACCCCTAATACGTAGGGCGGGGTGGTCAGCCACCTTAAAAAACATTACGTTTCACATAGCCGAGCACTCCATCAACCCTTCCCTAGCCATGAGGGCTCCGTTGATTATCATTCCGAGCCCGATTATGAGCATCCCGGCTCCTGAGAGCTGCGCTCCTGCCATCATAGGGGTTATGCCCATAATCATTAGCCATCCTATGACCAGCATGATGACGCCGTAAACCATCATTAGAAGCCCGAAAATCCTCATCCTACCCATGGCCACGGGGGTAACCTCGAGAAAGCCTGTAATCACCAGCAAAGCACCCAAGGCATAGAGGGTGAATGCCCATATAAAGGCCCCGCCCATCATCCCCATCCCACCCATAAGAATCGAGGTCCCGGAAGCAAAGTCTAGTATAGCTCCCAGCAGGCTTAGTAGAAGCCCTGAGTAGGAATACCTCCTCATACTAGGAGGCGTCGAGGGACGCTTGAGGTTCTTATCTTTTTTCCAAATTCTGGTCTGAGCCGCTTAGATTGAATGGCCTGCCCTGTCTCAGGATTTCGTCAGGTATCCTGGCCCGCCACTTCGAGAGGAATCTTAGGTCCCTCTCCCTGTCCCTTAGCTCGTCTGGAAGCATCCTCGGTATCTCCTCCTCGACAGGATACCATCTACCACATTTAGGGCAGGTGATGAGGCCGTTGACCACCTCTCTCCCATAGCACTCCACGCATCTGGGTTCATGGGGCAGCCGCTCTACCATGGAGTCGTGGTAGGAGCAGTAAAGCTCGCAGCGCTCCACCCTCTCCGGAGGCTTGATGCCCCGTTCCTCGAAGACCATGAGCCTGAGTGGGAATGTCTTGCAGATTGGGCAGGCCAGAAGGTCCATCAGGCGATACTTCAAGGCCATCCGACACCCCTACTTTTCAGCTTAAAGGGGGATTGGAGTATTTAAGGTGGGTTGGGGCAGGGTGTGTGAAGCGTGGTGAGGCTGGGGTCCCCGAAGAGCTACTATCCCGTCGCCCTGTCTCTAGCCCTTACTTGGGGGTTCGCAAACCTCCTAATCTTGGCCAAGATTAGGCCCAGCAGGCCTGTCATAACCCCTGTTGAGGAGCCTGAGCCCTCGGTTCCGCCGACCGAGGCCCTCTCGTCGCCCGCACCCTACATCAACACCCTCATCTTCATCGTCCTCCTCACCGTGGCCGGCCTCGTGATGCTCTACATAGCTAGGAGGAGCCAGAGGCTCTTCAAGCTCCTTATAGGCTCCCTGATATGGCTGGTCTCCTTCGGAATCTCGGTCCTCTACCTCCTGACCATAGCAAACCTCTATGCCCCATGGCTCATCAGGCTCTGGATACCCTTCGGAGCGGCCATGGCCACGTTGCTGGCCTACAGTATGATGAGGGGGGGAGACATAGCGTCGGCGACGGCTGCCTCGGTTGTTGCGGCGGGCTCGGGGGCCGTGATGGGCATAAGCATACCCTATTGGACATTCCTAGTCCTGGTTGTGGGGATATCGGTCTACGACACCGTGGCGGTCTTCAGGGGGCATCTCTCGACACTATCCAAGGAGGAGGCCCCCCAGCTAAGGGGACTAACGGTCGAGGCAGGCGACGTAACCCTAGGCCTAGGAGACCTCTTCTTCTACTCCCTAACAGCCTCCGCAATTATGTGGAACTATGGGGTGATACCGGCCCTGG
>JAHSRM010000016.1 GCA_021650775.1 Candidatus Benthortus lauensis | reverse complement strand
ATTGGGACGAGCTTGTTCTCCTCGTATCTTCCTCCAACAAGACCCTGGTCAGCCGGGTAGATCTCACGTGTGTAGCGGCACTGGCCGTCCTCGGCGGTTACACAGGCCTGGAGGAGGCTCTCCTCGGACTCGGGGTCGGTGTGGTCCAGGTCATAGATCTTGACCTGGGCGAAGCTCAGGTTATCCTTGAGGTCATACCAGCTGTTTACGTGGAAGACCTTGAACATGACAGCTCCACGGGCAATCCATGGCCTCTTCGGAGTCCCATCAGGATATTCCTGGCCGAATAGGTCGCTGAAGGCTTGCAGACCAGCACCCGGATAACCTGTAAGTGCTAGCTGATCAAACGGACCCGAGCCTAAACCGGCTCTCGGCAGATTGAAGTCGAATGGGTTACCCTGCGCGTCAAAGAGACCATCATCGTTAATTGTTCCATTCACGTTTATACCTGGTATAGGTCCGTTTAGGTTGTCAAGATACGTTATGAGACCGGGGTCGATTACTGCTGCGGTCGGCGGTATCAGAAGGGCGTATAGTATTATTCCCGAGTTCCATCCTCCTCCCTGGCCTATGAGCTCCCCGTAGTAGCTCTTGGCCTTGACCAGGATCAGTAGACCCCAGTCGTCGTCGGCCGTCCAGCTAATCTTGACGAAGCCCGTGGCGTTGGGCTCGAAGATACCCTCATGCTGGATGAAGACGCCGGTCGGCTTAATACTATATACATCGACATAGACATTGGTCAGGTTGTATCTCTCGGCGAAGCCTGTGGCAGCTGGGTCAGGCAGCTCAGGGTCGCCTGGCAGGCCCTTCCAGGCGCTGGTAACGAGCTTAAGCCACGCGGATTTCCCGGCGGCGGCTACGGGCATCGGGACTAGGCTCAGGAACGCGGCTACGCTTCCCAGTAGTAGCAGCAGGATTAACAGACTCGAACCTATTTTCCGATTCATACGGACTCGGCTGGAAGCGGCTTCGAGTCATATTTAACCGCACTTATTCTAGATTGATTCTACGCATTAGAACCCCATAATTCGTATTCGTGGAGACCCAAACCCAGCCATCCCCCAGTATTACCCAAACACAGGCATACTCTCCAGGTAATTCCACGGATTGGAACCCGCCAACCCTTGGCCATAAACCAGAGACAGAACCCAGCCGAGACCAGCATCACCCACCTAAAGTAGAGGTCTCCAAGAGCCAACGTCAAGGAGGCTCTGCGGGGAGCTGGGCCGCCAAACACACCCCCATGGCCAAACCCTATATCTTTAAGAGGTCCTAAGAGAGGGCACGACTTAGCGGCCTTCTCCGCCGAACAGTCATGCCAGCTTCTCCCCAAGGTATAAGCTCTTACTAAAGACCGGGACATATCCCAGAACCCACTCACTCACCAGGCTTCTCCGAGAGCTTGGAAGACTCCATCCCGGGAAAAACCTAGATAAATTCTTGGAGGAGAACCTGCTCCTGAATAACGAAGCTCGAGGATGCATATATATCCGCCAGATACCTTCCGAGGAGAGTTGAGAGGAGGGAGGCTGAGGAGCTGGCAGGGTTTGCTGAGAAGTTATGGAGAATGACGGAGGATGTTTGACGTATTCGCCGAGTCCGGTAGAAGGGCTATGGAGTTTCTCAGGAACTACATGGATGTAGCCAGGAGGGTTAAGGAGTATGTTATGGGCATTGACAGGGAGGCAAGAGTCTACATATTCGGCTCCGTAGTTGAGGGCAGATACACCGCATCCAGCGACATAGACATACTAATAGTATCCGAACAAGATTCCCCCGGAGAAGATGGCCGAGGTAAAGGCCGAGATTAAGAGGCTCATAGGCCTCGATGCACCAATACAGCTACATATAGCGAGTAGAAGGGAGTATGAGTCCTAGTATTCCAGGTTTATCGGCAAGAGGCGGGAAGTCTAAGTTATTCGGCAAGAGTCCGTGACCAAGGCGGGTTCCTTCTGAAGAGCTAATCAAGGGCAGAGTTGTCAAGGTAATATATGCGTTGTGGGTTCACCCAGAGGCTCTGGAGGAGTGCAGGATTCAAGGAATATGGCTCAATACTCCGAACAAGGAGTTAACATCCCTGGCCGGGTAGGATGCTTCTCATAGCTTGATGAGCCTTCCCCTCCTCCTATATGTTTCAAGCATCTTGGGTGGATGGATGTGTAGCTCGTAGGGGTCTGTTATTCCCCTCTTTAGCAGCTGGGCCCTAAGCTCCCAGGGGTTCTTCTCCGTGATTATGAGGATGTCTATGTCGCTTGAGAGGGTGTGTCTTCCCTCGGCGACCGAGCCGAAGAGATAAACCTCCGCCTGGGGGTCGAGCTCCAATACCATCGACTTAACTTTTCCAAGGTTTTCCTCCAAGTCTTCAAATATCTTTCTTCTTCTCAACGCATCTCTGATAACTATGTCCTTAGACAATCTTCATCAACTCCTCCACAGCCTTTAGAAGTCGTTCAACCTCGGCTCTACCAAAAGTTCTCGGAATATATCTTGAGGTGATGTATGCGTCTTCAAGTATCCCTATCTCCAGCATGAAGTCCGATGAAAATTTTTCAAGCTCCTCGTCTCTCCCTGATATCTGCTTTAGGACATCTATTAAGGCTCTTATGCTATGTGTTCGAGGATAATTGGCTCCATTCTCAAGTATTCTTGCCTTGAGATATAGTTGGGCTGCCTGCTCAAGGTTGAAGGCCGCTAAATCATAGAATCCACGGGTTATCTGATACTTGGCAGTCTCATAGAACTCCTTGGACCTTCTGACCAAGTGTTCGACCTCCTCCTTGCTCATCATCTACGGTTAATCGCCCTGATAATTAAGCCCTTAACCCCTGGGGTTGATTCCTTAAATAATTGATGTAGAGGTGGTTTAAGTTTGGATGCGGCGTAGGCTGCTTGTCCTGGCCCTTGACGGCGTTCCATATGATGTGTTGGTTAGGTTTAGGGATAGCCTGGGGTTCCTCGGCGAGCTTATGGATGAGTGTGGGTGGGGTGTTATGAGGGCGATAGACCCACCTATCACCGTTCCCGCCTGGGCCTGCATGTTCACGGGAAGGGACCCTGGGCAGCTTGGCTTCTACGGATTCAGGCATCTCCGACGTGGCAGGTATGAGAGCTACATCGTGAGCTCCAGGAGCCTCAGGTTTAGGTATGTTTGGGAGGAGATGGGTCTTAGAAGCATAGCCATAGGCGTTCCACCCGGATACCCGGCCAGGAGATACGGTGTCTGGATAAGCGACTTCCTAACGCCGGGCCGTGAGGGTCAGTGGATTTATCCCGAGGAGCTTGCGGGGGAGGTTGAGAGGGTCTCCGGGGGCTACGTCTTCGATGTGGAGTATAGGACTGAGAGGAAGAGGGAGGCGTGGAGGGAGCTTGTGGAGATGACGGAGAGGAGGTGGAGGGTTGCCAGGCACCTGGCCAGGAAGAGGGGCTGGGACATATTCATCCTCCACGAGATAGGCACTGACAGAGTCCACCATCTCTTCCAGAAATACTATGACCCCCAGCATCCAAGATATGAGCCTGGCAACGAGTTCGAGGACCTCGTCGAGAGATACTACTTGATGGTCGATAGGCTGATAGGAGACCTGGTTAAGGAATTCAGGGAGGATGGGGAGCTCGGTATTCTCGTGCTGTCCGACCACGGTAACCAGGCCCAGAGAGGCGTTTACGCAATCAACATGTGGCTGATGGATGAGGGATACCTCACCCTACGCTCCGAGCCTAGGAGGGGTGAGAACATAGAGGGAGCCGATGTGGATTGGGGCAGGACTCAGGTGTGGGCGTGGGGGGGCTACTACTCACGGATATTCATCAACTTGAAGGGCAGGGAGCCTTCGGGGATAGTGGGGCGGGAGGAGTATGAGGACCTTCTAAGGGAGCTGAGGAGGAAGCTCTCGGTCATGAAGGCTCCATGGGGCCACATACAGAACACCATCCTGAGGCCAGGGGAGATATACCGTGAGGTTAGGGGAGACTACCCTGACCTGATGCTCTACATGGACGGCGTGAGGGTCCGCCCTGTCCAGACAATAGGATACGAGTCACCGTGGCTAAGCGAGAACGACACAGGCCCCGACGACTCCCTACACAGCTTCGACGGAATATACATCTCAACCTTCATGGAGCATGGGAAGAGAGACCTCCACGCACTCCAGACAGCAGACCTAAT
>JAHSRM010000046.1 GCA_021650775.1 Candidatus Benthortus lauensis | reverse complement strand
CCCCTCAACGAGGAAATCTTCAGGAAAGAAGGCATCAAATACATCGTGAACCCCTTCTCCCACATCTCCAGCAAGGTTAAAGAAATCCTTGGAACCTACCACGTAAACATAATCTACGAGTTCTCTAGAAGAAACATATTAATATGCGGGATAAGAATCCCCGATACCCAGACGCTCAACAGGCTTCTAGATGCCCTTCCAGCCGAGGGCGTGGCCTCCGTTTTCGTCACGGTTGATGGCTCAATCGAGTCGAGTATAGAGAAATTAAGTATTGGGGGAACGTTATATCTCATGGGTGAACGGGATAAGATTAAAAAACTTCTGAAGAAGATTGGAGGTGGAGCTATTCATGGTCCTTGACCCATTCATAATAAGGCTTGTGGCGGCCGCAGTATCATTCGCAGTAGCATTCATAGCAAGCGGCTACATTAGGTCCATCATTAAGGAGTTTTTAATCAAGTTTGGCGACGAATTCGCTTCAAAGGTCTCCGAGATAGTAAGATACTTCACTATAATTCTGGGCGTGATAGTGGCGTTCAGCATACTCAGCTTAGATGTAATGGTAATCTCGATAATCATCGGGATTCTATTCATATTCATGCTGGTCAGCTCCAGAGATATTCTGCTCAACTTTGCTGCCGAGATTTATCTTAGGGTTAGGAAACCGTTCGATAAGGGTGATTGGATTAGGATTGAGGGCGTTGAGGGGAGGGTTAGGGAGATAGGGAGCATAGACACGGAGATAATCACGTCCGAAGGCGAGAGGGTGATAATCCCAAACTACCTCTTCCTCAGAACCCCCGTGATAAACAAGTCCAAGGCCATAGCAACCTACGTGGAGATAAAGCTGACATTCGAGAAACTGCCACTAAGCAAGCTTGAGACAGCGGTCACGAACGCATTAAACGAGATTAGGTCCGAGCTCCTCGGTGAACCAGAGATACTCTCGATAACGGAGAGCGACGAGAAAGCCGAGATAATCGTATCCCTGCCGGTGGTGAACCTGAAGAAGCTTAGATGGCTCATCAACAGGATTTCCAAGTCATTTTACAGGCAGGGCATAGAGGTTGAGATCGAGTAAAGTGTTCGTGGTTGATCTCGATGAGACCTTGACGGAGGGTGGGGAGACCAGGGTTAAGGATAATGTGAGACGCTCATTGATTGGATTGAGGGATAGTGGGTGGACTCTTATCCTGGCCACGGGAAGGGATATAACATACCTGATGAGGAGGGAGGATATTAAGGGGGTATTCCACGCCTGGATAGCTGAGGCAGGGCTCTCCTATATTATCCATGGAAGAGGCCTTGTTAAGGTTAATGCTCCCGTGGGCTGGCTAGAGGCCGTAAGCAGTCTCAGGAATCTGGGCTACGTCCAGGTCAAGGACCACACAGTCTCAGTGAAGGAGCGGTATCTCCACGAGCTTGAGGGGGAGTTGTCCAGGCTTGGAATTAAGGCGAGGCTTGTCAATAATAAGGGGAATGTTATCCTCCTGCCTGAGGGAGTTAGTAAGATGTCGGCTCTACGCATGCTTCTCGACGATTTGGGCGTGAGGGGATTCGTGGCCGCAGTAGGGGACTCGGAGGTTGATGTAGAGCTACTGAGGGGCGTTGATTTCTCGGCAGCCGTCGCCAACGCCGAGCCAGGTGTCAAGGAGGTGGTTGATTATGTTGCGTCGAGACCTGATGGCGATGGTGTGGTGGAGGTTATAGGCGTTCTCCTCAAGAGGTTTGGGACCCCTGATACATCTTCCTGAGCACGTATTGGAGTATGCCTCCATGCCTGTAGTATTCTACCTCTATTGGCGTGTCGAGGCGTGCTATGACGTTGAACGTTATCTCTCCTCCATCCTCCCTCACGGCCCTAACCCTGAGCCTCTTCCTCGGCTCCAACCCCTCGCTTATACCCTCAATGTAGTAGGTCTCCCTACCATTCAGGCCGAGCTTCCTCCACCCCTGGCCCTCCTCGAACTGGAGAGGCAGTATGCCGAGGCAGACGAGGTTGCTCCTATGTATCCTCTCGAAGCTCTCGGCTATCACGGCCTTGACGCCGAGTAGGTAGGGGCCTTTGGCCGCCCAGTCCCTCGAGCTTCCCGCCCCATACTGCCTTCCAGCCAAGATTATCAGGGGTGTGCCCTCCTCCCTATACCTCATCGCTGCATCATACACTGGCATGACCTCCCCGCTGGGTATGTGGATGGTCCACCACCCCTCCCTGTCCGGGACGAGTAGGTTCCTGAGCCTGACGTTGGCGAACGTGCCCCTCATCATGACCTCATGATTCCCACGTCTCGAGCCATAGGTGTTGAACTCCTCCGGCCTCACGCCCCTCTCGATGAGATACCTTCCTGCCGGGCTCTCGGGAGGTATGCTGCCTGCGGGTGAGATGTGGTCGGTTGTTATCCTATCGCCTAGGAGGACTAGGACCCTGGCCCCGATGATGTCCTCTGGGGGTTTGGGTTCGAGGCTCATCTTCTCGAAGAATGGCGGCCTCTTGATGTAGGTGGAGTTGGGGTCCCATTTGTAGAGCGGCGTGTCTGGTGCCTCAAGCCCCCTCCACATCTCATCGCCCTCGAATATCCTGGAGTATCTTTTCCTGAATATCTCGGGGTTAAGGGACTTGGCTATCGTCTCCCTTATCTCCCTCTGGCTGGGCCATATATCCCTAAGGTATACCGGGTCTCCGTTTGGGTCGTGTCCTATCGGCTCGTTGGTCAAGTCTATGTCCATTCTACCTGCCAGGGCATATGCTACGACTAGCATGGGTGATGCGAGGAAGTTGCCCCTGGTTAGGGGGTGGACCCTGCCCTCGAAGTTCCTATTCCCGCTCAGAACACTCACAGCATACAGTCCATGCCTCTTTATGACCTCCTCAATCTTGGATGGAAGAGGCCCGCTGTTCCCTATACATGTGGTGCATCCGAATCCTACTAGGTGGAATTTGAGGGCTTCTAAGTAGGGGAGGAGGCCTGAGCCTCTCAGGTATTCGGAGACCACCATGCTGCCGGGTGCGAGGCTTGTCTTCACCCACGGCTTGACCTCCAGCCCCCTCTCGACAGCCTTCTTGGCCAGCAGCCCCGCACCAATCATGACCGAGGGGTTCGAGGTGTTTGCGCAGCTCGTGATGGCAGCTATCACTACTGCTCCATGCCTCATCTCAGCCTCCACGCCGTTGAAGGGAACCCTGACCGAGAGGTCTACACCTATGTTTAATCCACGTCTCCTCGCATCCTCCACATACTCCTTCAGAATCTCCATGAACCTCTTCTTCGCCTCCCTGAGCGGAATCCTGTCCTCAGGGTTCCCCGGCCCAGCTATAGATGACTCAACATCCCCCAAATCAATCTCCACAACCTCACTATACTCCGGCTCAGGGGAACCAGGCTCCCTGAGAAGACCCGTCATCCTGGCGTAAGTCTCGACCAACTTGACGTGCTGGGGGTCCCTGCCCGTCCCGAGTAGATACTCGAGGGTCGCCTTGTCTATCGGGAAGAATCCTGTCGTCGCCCCATACTCTGGGGCCATGTTGGCGACCGTGGCCCTGTCGGGAACCGGGAGGCCGTCGAGCCCTGGGCCGAAGAACTCCACAATCTTTCCCACCACCCCCTTCTTCCTCAGGGTCTCGGTTATAGTTAGCACGAGGTCGGTGGCGGTTACTCCTTCACGTAGCTCTCCCGTAAGCCTTACGCCAACAACCTCGGGGATTGGGATATAGTAGGGCTGCCCAAGCATGACTGCCTCGGCCTCGATTCCCCCTACACCCCAGCCCAGGACGCCGAGCGATGAGACCATGGTTGTATGGGAGTCGGTTCCTATCACAGTGTCGGGGAAGGCCGCCAGCTCCCCCCTAAACTCCCTCAGGTGGACAACCTTGGCAAGATACTCTATATTGACCTGGTGAATTATCCCACGGCCGGGTGGAACAACCCTAAAGTTGTTGAAGGCCTTCTGGGCCCATTTAAGCAGGATGTATCGCTCCCTGTTCCTCTCCATCTCCTTCTTAACATTAAGCATGAAAGCATACTCTGTCCCATAGTAGTCTACCTGGACCGAGTGGTCTATTATGAGGTCTGCTGGGATGACGGGGTTTACCTTGAGGGGGTCTCCGCCCAGCTCCTTCATCGCATCCCTCATGGCCGCCAAGTCTACGACCGCTGGAACCCCCGTGAAGTCTTGGAGGACGACCCTCGAGGGCATGTAGGGAATCTCCCTACCAACGTTCCTACGCCAATCCAGGACAGCCTCAACATCCTCCTCCCCCACAACCACGCCGTCAAGATTCCTGACCATGTTCTCCAGCAAGATTCTAATCGAATAAGGGATACGGGAGACATCCGCCACCCCCTCCTCCTCAAACCTCCTAATATTCCAGATAGCCGCCCTGCCTCCATAGGTCTCAACATACTCCTTAACATCCACACCCCTCATCAATCCACCCCACCCTCATGCCCGGAAACCTGCTATAAAACATTCACCCAACCCCCACAAAACAAGATAACGCTTAATTACATCCCCGGAGAATAATAATGCATGGCCATACAGGCTTATGTCCTGACACGTGTATCGGTTGGAAAGGTTGGGAAAGTGGTTGAAGAGGTCTCCCGCATACCTGGAGTGAAGTCGGTTCACAAGGTTACCGGAAGATATGATTTAATTCTCTTGGTGGAAGCGGAGGATATAAACGCATTGGGGGAGTTCATAATCTCTAAGATTCACGGGGTTGATGGTGTGGAGAGAACCGAGACAGCAATAATAGTCTAGAATGAAACGTTGAGGAACCCTAAGCTCAGCTGAACATAGATTAGGTAGACTTCCGAAGCCATCATAACGACTCCAGATATCTTATCCAGCCTACGTGATACAGAGCTAAAGAACATGCTTAACATAACGTTGGAGAACCCGAGAGCTACTGATAATGCTATCATCGCTGAACCCATACCCAGTGAGTATGCGAGGAACACCAGCAACCCGCCTAGAAGGCTACCTGCTACCAATGCCTGTAAAACAATAAGCAGGAAGAGGGCGAAGGTGCAGCTGAGCGATGCGGCGGCGTAGCCCATCCCAAACAGAATGAATGAGAGTATCCCCCTCTCTGGAGAAGCTCCAGACCTCCTGAAGGGAACCCTAAGATAGATTTTCTTTCCCTGAAAAACAGCGGTGCCAGCGATTATCACTGTCAAGGCTATTATAACTGTTAGCCATGGGGCATACATTATTATGAGGGAGCCTAACGCCGAGAAAATCAGGCCAATTATAAGAAATACTAACGTGAACCCCATCGTTGCTAATACTCCTGCGGAAACACCTCTAAGAACCTGGCTCCTAATGCTGGACGAACCCCTACTGCTCATGTAATATGCTATGTATGCGGGGACAAGAGCTATCCCACATGGATTGGCAAAGGCTGCGAATCCAGCCGCATAGGATATCCCAAGTAGAACCATGAGGTGCTGACTCATCAAGCAGGATATAACTAAGGCTTGAATTATCTTTTATCCTTTAACAAGAAAGAAAAACTGCGTCGAAATTCTAAACGAGTTACCTCCCTAACCCATTTATTTCCTCATTTTTACATTAGCTTTCAGGACATCCTTAACTCTATTCTACGGTTTGGTTGGCGAAGGTTTATAACTCGATGATTGCCACGTATATCCCATGACCGTGGTGTATCTTTGTCAGAGTGGCTGTTGTCCAGCGGTGGTTATAGAGGATGATAGGGTCCTGATTGGCGAGGAGGGCAACCAGGTAGTCCTAAAGAAGGATG
>JAHSRM010000097.1 GCA_021650775.1 Candidatus Benthortus lauensis | reverse complement strand
GCCCACGCCCAACCCTCCCCAAGCCACCCTAAGAGCCTTCCTATAAAGAATCCCCCAAACCCTTAAGACCAAAGATGCAGAAAATATGGCGGTGATGATGAGCTCGAGGTATCCTGAAGGGTGATGAGGGCTGCAGTAGCTGAAAATCCTTTACTCGAGTTTTCTCGAAAGAATAGAATTTTTATCATGGCTGGCGTTTCTTCAATATCTTGTGAGGAGGCTGGATATCCTTGAGCTTGGTAGCACGAGGCCTGTGAAGAGCCTTAGGGTTGTTCCCTCCCCGGGTGTGAGGGCCACCGCATATCTCCTGAAGGGTTTCGTGAATACTACCGAGAACTATTCCAGGGCTGTGGGCGTGATTAGGGAGCATGGCGGGAGGGTTGTGATGATTAGGCCTTCAAGCGTCTTCGAGGAGAAGATAGACATGATGATTTACGCAGAGGTTCCCGACGAGATGGAGGAGAGGGTTGCGGAGGGAATGGAGGGGGCGGGAATCTGCGACGAGGTAATCATAGTCGAGACAGGCTTCAGGAACATGCTCATCAACATACTCTTCCCATACATGGTGGGAGGATACAGGGCCGTGGTGGTTACGTGGCCTGCCTACAGCGGCTTGATGAAGAGGCTTAGGAGCAGGCTTGGGGAGGAGGCCGCAAGAACATTCCTATACCACATAGGATACGAGGTAGGCGTTGAGACCGCTAAGACGTTCAGCGAGGTAAGGGGCGAGTCCCCCGCCGAGTCCATGAAGAGATTCCTGCTAATCATGAGGTCGCTCGGCTACGCATGCCTAAGAAGATTCGAGGAACACGACGGGGAAATCAGCTTCGAGCTCAACGATAACTGGGAGGCAAAGGTGTTGGGGCAGGGATACACCGTTCCCCAGTGCTATCTGAGTAGGGGCGTGTTCGAGGGATTCATAGAGGCCTTGACGGGGGATGAGTGGAGGGTCGAGGAGGTAAGATGCGTGGCAAAGGGCGACGAGGCCTGCAGATTCAAGCTTGTTAAAGCCTAGTTAATGGCCATAAGATACTTTTAGTAAAACTCTTATCTTGGACATCCATCCATGAAGTATATGCCGGTATGAGGAGAATAAGTGTTCTGGACCTTGAGAAGGTTAAGCCTCTGAGGAGCCTGAACCTGAGCCATCATCCAGGGAGGAGGATAACTACGCTTCTTCTGGAGGATGCCGCCCATTCACCCGAGGCCGTTGCGAGGATTCTCGAGGTCTTGGAGAAGGTTGGCGGCAAGGTTCTCTCGATTAGGCCGACGGGCGTGGGCGGTGAGCTGGACATAATGGTGTATGCCGAGGTCCCCGAGGGCGTGGAGGAGAAGGTTGCAGGGGAGATTGAGCGCCTCGGAGTCTGTAGGCAGGTCAGCATCATAGACGTTCCCGTGAAGGGACTTCTGATGAGCATCCACTTCCCTCAGATGGTCGGGGAGGAGAGGTCGGTGATAATAGTGAAGTCCATCTACTCGGGGATTATCAAGGGTCTTAGGGAGAGGTTCGGCGAGGATGCGGCCAAGACCTTCCTCTACTACGTGGGATACGAGATAGGCGAGAGCCTGGCAAGCTACGTAAGGGGATGGGATACCGTGGGCTTGGAGGATGCGGTGAAGAACCTCATACTAATAGGCAGGGCGCTGGGATACGCCGTCCACGACATCTCCGAGGTCTCCGACAAGGAGGTTAGGCTCAGGCTCGTGGAGAACTGGGAGGCGGATGCTATTGGCAGGGGATACCGTGAGCCTCAGTGTCATCTCAGCAGGGGCGTAATCACAGGCTACCTGGACTCCTTCACAGGCTCCAAGTGGAGTGTTGAGGAGGCCGAGTGCTGGTCGAGGGGAGACCTCGGATGCCTCTTCATAGCTAGGCGCCTCTAATCATCCCTATAGACCCTGACGACCCCGTCCTCGACCCTAACCCTATCGCCCGTCCTAATCCTCCCAACATCAACCCCATCCACGGCAGGTATATCCGAGATAATGACCCCGACCGCTATTATGGGCTCGCATCTCTCGTTGATTATGGCCTTGGGTGCGAGGCCACGTTTCTTGAGCCTGAGGAGTATGTAGGAGCCTACGGTCGAGCCTTTTCCATGCGGGAAGACGAGTATCCTTCCGGCCACGCTCTCGCCCTCAAGCTCATGCCCCCTCTCAACTATCCTGCCTGTCTCAGGGTCCACGCCCCCGTAGAAGCTTATGGGCTGGCTTGTGGCCAGGGCCTCTCCCTCCGCAACCCCCTCCCTTATCACCCTACCACGCATCTCTATTACCCTCAAGCCTCCTCACCCACGGCGAGCCGGGCCAGCCTCTCCATCGGGAGGAACCTGACCCTCAGCCCCATGTGCCTGTCGGAGTAGAATGCGCATTTACCCGAGTTGGTTGCTATGGACCTGTATCCCATCTCTCTTAGGGGTGCGACCACAGGGCATGTGTCGGCCGT
>JAHSRM010000037.1 GCA_021650775.1 Candidatus Benthortus lauensis | reverse complement strand
TACTCCTCAGCCTCCTTCCTGCTGGCGGCCGCCCACCTAACCTGCGGAGACGTATCCGTGGGAAACCTGGACCCACATCTACCCCAAGCCGACATGAGGATACTCGAGGTGATAAGGGAGTTCGGCGGCGTGGTCGAGGAGGCCGGGAGGCTGGTCAGGGTCAGGGGGGCGGAGGCCGAGCCACGTAACCTAGAGATTAGCTTGAGGGACTCGCCTGACCTACTCCCTGTAACGGCCATGCTTGCCGCAAAGAATCCTGGTGAGACCCTGATAAGGGGTGTCGAGCACGCTCATTACAAGGAGACCGACAGGGTTAGGGCCGTGGCGGAGGAGTTGGGGAAGCTCGGGGTATGGGTGGAGGAGAGGGTGGATGGTCTGCTAATCCGTGGAAGGAGGGAGATTGAGGGAGGCGTGGAGCTCGACCCACACGGAGACCACAGGCTCTTCATGGCCCTAACGGTCCTCTCACTCGCAACAAGGAGGGGATGCGTGGTCAAGGGAGAGGAGTGGGCCTCGGTCTCCTACCCACAGTTCCTCCAGCACCTAAGGCTCCTCGGAGCAAGAGTCGAGTCAGCTTTATAGCCCGTCTATCAAGGGTGTCCATAGACTTGAGGGGGAATATTCTGGGCGAGCGGCTCGTGATGATGAGCTTCGGCGAGAGCCATGGCAGATGCGTGGGCGTGGTTGTGGACGGTTGCCCGGCGGGTCTCAGGCTGAGCGAGGAGGATGTCCAGGCGGAGCTTAACCTGAGGAGGCCTTCGAGGAGCCTGGTCTCGACCCAGAGGAGGGAGGAGGACAAGGTGGAGATACTCTCAGGCGTCTTCAGGGGATACACTACGGGGGCCCCTATCTGCATGCTCGTGTGGAATAGGGATGTGAGGAGCAGCGACTACGAGGCCATAAGGGATACCCCCCGCCCCAGCCACTCAGACTACTATGCCAGGGTGAAGTATGGCGGGTTCAACGACTACCGTGGAGGTGGAAGGTTCTCGGGTAGGATGACCGCCGGGTTCGTCATGGCCGGAGCCGTGGCAAAGAAGCTCCTCAAGGAGACCCTGGGCGTCAAGGTGATAGGATACAGCCTGGAGATTGGGGGGGTGAGGGCCGAGGGATTCACCCTAGAGGAGGCGGAGAAGAATAGATACCTGAACGAGGTCAGGGCCCCTACACCCGAGTCAGCCGAGGCGATGCGTGAGGCGGTTCTCAAGGCGAGGAGCGAGGGAGACAGCGTGGGCGGAGTAGTAGAGTGTGTGGCCACGGGACTACCCATAGGACTTGGGGAACCCATCTTCGACGACCTGGACGCAGACCTGGCGAAGGCCTTGATGGCTATACCCGCTGCACGTGGGGTGGAGTTCGGGGCAGGGTTCAGGGCCGCCAGGATGCGTGGCTCCGAGCATAACGACCCACTCATAGTCAGGGATGGCAGGATTGTCTCGGCCAAGAATGACGCCGGAGGAGTCGTCGGAGGACTCTCCACGGGTATGCCGCTCGTGGTGCGTGTGGCCTTCAAGCCCCCAAGCTCCATAGCCAAGAGGCAGAGAACCGTGAACCTAAGAACCATGGAGGAGGCCGAGATAATAGTCCCGGGACGCCACGACCCCACGGTCGTTCCGAGGGCAGTCCCCGTAGTCGAGGCCATGGTTGCCTTCATCCTCGCAGACCACGCGATAAGGGCGGGCCACATACCGCCTGTCCTCAGAGGCCGGTAGTCGGAGAGGGTTCTCCACGTGTCTTAAGGTTTTTTAGGGTTTGGTGTTTGGGTGTGTGGGATGGCGGGGGACGATTTACAGGCTCTTAGGGATGAGCTTGGGAGGATTACCTTGGAGATTCTCAGACTCGTGGCCAGGCGTAGGGAGGTTGCGGAGAGGATAGGCGAGGTCAAGGAGCGGATGGGGATAAGCCTCCTCGACAGGTCGGCCGAGGCCAGGCTGAGGGCACGGGTCCTGGAAGAGTGTAGGAGGCTGGGCCTCGGGGAGGAGCTGGGCGTAAGGCTCCTAAACATACTCGTGGAGAACTCTCTGGAGGCTCAGGGAAAGACCGGTGGAGACGAGTTCGCATACAGGAGAATCTTCGTGAAGGCTGCCGAGATGCTGAGGAGGGGTGAGAGGATAATCAGGATGGAGGTGGGTGAACCGGACTTCGGCGCACCCCAAAGCGTGGTGGAGGCCATGTGCCAGGCCGCAAGACAAGGCTACGCAAAATACTCCTCGGGCCAGGGTCTGAGCGAGCTAAGGGAGGCCGTGGCCTCGAAGACCTCGGAGAAGCTCGGGGTCAGCCTGACGCAGGACAACGTGGTAATCACGGTTGGGGGGGTGATGGCCACCTATCTCTCGATAGAGGCCCTTACCAGGCCGGGGGACGAGGTCGTGGTGGTGGAGCCTGGGTGGCCTCTCTACAAGCCTCAGGCAAGGCTTCACGGCAGGAGGGTGGTGGAGGCTGTGGCACGCATGGAGGATGGGTGGAGTCCGGTGGAGGCCTTAAGGGAGGTTGTCGGAGACTCGACCCGCCTCATCGTAATCAATTACCCGAACAACCCCACGGGCAAGGTTCTGACGAGGGGGGAGATGGAGGAGATTCTGGAGCTTGCGGAGAGGTATGATGCCTGGGTTGTGAGCGACGAGGTCTACATGGACTACATCTACGAGGGCTCGCCTGTCAGCGTCCTCCAATTCACATACCCCAAGACGGTCCAGATAGGCTCCTTCTCCAAGGCATGGGGGATGACCGGATACAGGATAGGCTACCTGATAACCAGGAAGGAGGAGGCCAGGAGGATGGCCCACATACAGAACCTCATAATCACGAACCTCCCCGAGTTCATCCAGAAAGCGGCCCTAAAGGCCTTGGAGGAGGATGAAGTGGTGAGGAGGAACGTGGAGGAGATGAGGAGGAGGCTTGAGGTCCTCTGCGACGAGCTCGGAAGAAGCAGCCAAATCGAGTTCAGGAAGCCTCAGGGAGCCATGTATGTCTTCCCGAGGATAAAGGCGGGGACCGATAGCGTGGAGTTCGCCTGGAGGCTCCTGGAGGAGAAGAAGGTGGCGGTGGCGCCTGGAGCAAGCTTCGGCCAAGGGTTCAGGAGCTACTTCAGGGTCTCGGCTGGAAGGCCTGTGGAGGAGCTTAGGGAGGGGGCTAGGAGGATAGTGGAGGCCCTCGAGGAGAGCGTCGGATGAGGGTTGCGGTTATAGGGGCAGGGCCGATGGGCTCATGGTTTGCGAGGAGGTTCAGGGAGCTTGGGAGGGAGGTAAAGGTCTATGACAAGGACCTTTCGAGGGCGAGGGCCTTGGAGGATTACGGTGTAGGGGTGTGCGGGAGCCTAGAGGATGCGGTAACCAGCGTGGACGCCGTCCTTCTAGCTGTCCCCATAAGCGTTGTTCCCACGCTCGTCAAGGACGCTGGGGCGAGGATGCGTGGCGGTGTCTTGGCGGAGGTCTCATCCCTCAAGCTCCCCGTAATCTCGTCCCTAAGAGATGTCCCCCGCCACGTAACCTCTCTCTCGGTCCACCCCCTCTTCGGCCCAAGCGAGCCGAGGCTTGAGGGCAGTAGGTTCGCCTTAATCCCTGTGAGGAGCCTTGAGGAGGAGGTGAAGGCTGCGGAGAACCTGTTCCCCGGAGCATCCTTCATCGAGGTTGAGGCCGAGAGGCATGACAGGGTGATGTCCTACGTCCTATCACTTACGCACATAGTCGCCCTCGCATCAGCCCTGGCAATCCCTGAAGAGCTGAGAAAGGACTCCATTAGGTTGAGCGGCACAAGCTTTAGGACACTAATCAAGCTCATGGAGGCGACTTTAACCGAGAGCCCCCAGACATTCACCCAGCTCCTAACCCAGAACAGGTGGACCGGCGACGTGCTGGATAGGGTGAGGGAGGGGTTGGAGAGGGTTGGAGAGGCGGTTAAGAGGGGCGGCCTCGAGGACCTGCTCAGAGAGGGGCTCGGGTTCCTTAGAGAGGCCGAGGAGATCTAATCTCCTCTAGGAGGGTCTTTGCGGCGTCAGCAGGGTCGCTTGCCCTTGTTATCGCTGAGCCGACTACTATGATCTTGCACCCCATCTCTGCGAATCTTCCCGCCTCTCCGTGCTTAATCCCGCCGGCCACACCCACGGGTATCCCCACGCCCTCCACGGTCTCCCTAATCTCCCGCAGCATGTCGGGGGCCCTCATCCCCCTTCTCTGGAGCGTGAAGCCGACGTGGAGGAGAATCATGTCTGCTCCAGCTTCCTCGGCCGCCCTGGCAGTCTTTGCCGGGTTCTCCACGCCTATCAGGTCCACGCACACCTTGGCTCCCAGCCTCCTACACGCCTCTACCACATCCTCCACGGTTTCTCTCCCAGCTGCTCCCAGAACCGTGACCATGTCGGCTCCAGCCTTCACAGCCATCTCTGCCTCGACCCATCCTGCGTCGAAGGTCTTCATGTCGGCTACTATGAAGTGGTTGGGGAGGAGTTTCCTGAGCCTGGAGACAGCCCTCATGCCCTCCGACTTGATTAGTGGTGTCCCGGCCTCGACCCATATCCCCCCGATGCGTGAAATCCTCTTGGCCACCCTCACAGCCTCCTTTAGCTCCACGTGGTCCAACGCTACCTGGAGGACCGGCCACATCCCCCATCCGCTCAAGACCCCTTTTCACCCCACCTCTATCTTGGAGTCTGCCTCGAGATGTATCTCAGGCTCTCCATAAGGGTTGAGGACCACGCTGACCCACTTGAGCCTTATCCTGGAGCCCTCGGGTATCTTGGAGAGTTCCTGGGCCTTCTGCCTCCACGCAACGCCCTGGACGTTATGCTCTCCCTCCCTAATCCAGAACCCTATCTTCTCCGCCTCACCATACCTTGTCCTAACCTTGACAACGGGTGTCTTGTGATATAGCTCGCCCTCAACCACCACGTCCCTGGCGCCCTGGAACCCTGGCGAGAGTATCTCCTCGAGTCTCAGTGTTAGAGGTGGTTCGCTTATCTCCTCCACGGGCGAGGCCCTCTCCACCCCATGGGCCACGATATACATTCTCCCCCGCCTGAACTCCACCGCAGGGTCGAGGGGCTTGAAGTATTCTCCTGGGCTTAGCTCGGGCTTCTCAGGTATCAGGACCCTCTGGAGGGCCTTGCCGTCGGTTGCGACTATCATGTATCCCGCCGACCTCTCAACCAGGTCCAGGGCCTTGAGGACCTCCGGTGCACGTTGCTCAACCATCCTCAGGGTCTCCTCGGTCGGGGGCTCGGTGAATGCGATTATGCTCCTACTAGTCAGGCTTAGGCGGCCGTCCCTAACCCGTATGTTGGTGATGTATGCCCTCTCACCAGGCTTGAGTCTCCCGAGCTCCTCGGCCCTCTCCCTCCATGCTGTCAGGACGGCCCTCGACTCACCATCTCCCAGGAGTATCTCCCTGACCGAGGCCTCGCCATACCTCGTATCGACCCTCCTAAGCTCCCTGACCTCGAGGACAACCGCCTGGATGTCGTAGACCCCGTCGCCCTTCTCCATGGCCTCGCCGAGCCTCGTGTAGAAGCTCCTTGCATCGGGTTGCCCAGGCTCGCTCTCCAGCCTCGCTATCGAGCCTCCCCTGCCGACGTGGAGCTCCACCCCACCTATCTCCAGGCTCTCCCTCGTGTAGCCGTTTAGGACGGCGATTAGGTCTCCTGGCTTGATGCCCAGCCTCCACGCCTCCTCAGCCCTCTCATCCCAGACCACGACGTCCACCGACCCGCTCCCATCACCTATCTTGAGCTTCAGGATTCTGTGGCCCTTAACATCCGAGACCTTATCGACCGCATACGCCACACCCCTAACAGAGACGTTGTTTAATCCTGGGACAAGGTCTCCTATCCTGGTGTATTCCATGGTCTTCAGTGCTTCTGGGGGCGGCTCCCTGGATGTGAATGCCCCGAGTTCCTCTGCTATGAGGAGCAGTGCCCCCGTCCTGTTTAGGAGTGGTTGTTCACGTAGCTTCGACTCGACCATGGCCTCCAGCTCATCCCTTGTCAGCTCGGGGAACCTCGCTAGAACCTTCTCCATCAGCCTCTCGTATTCGTCCTTCTCAGCCAACCGCCCTTATTCCTCCGGCATCCTCTTGTTAATGGTCGCTGAATAATCTTTTCACGTGTTCTTGGCCTCGGCCTCCCTCCGTATCATGCTGGTTATCAGGCTGACCGCCTTCTCCGCCTCCTCTCTACCCACTTTACGGCCTCTTCCAAGCAGCTCCTCCACCCTCTCGGCCAGAACCTCGCCTGGGTCCTTCCCCCCAAGCCCTATCCTGGCGCCCTCTATCATGGTTGGCTCGGGTGAGAAGGCAGCGCCCCTTACCAGCAGCTCGTCGTTTATCCTCGTGGCCTGGAGCGCTCCCACTACTGCGTCTCCAATCATCAGCTCATAGACTATGTCTCCCAGGGATGTTCTCCCAGCCTCCCTCAGCTTAATCCTCCTCTCGACGACCTCCTCAAGGTGCTTGAGCGCCTCCTCCACCACCCTCCCCACATCCTCCCTCGACTTACGGTAAACCTCAATCTCTATACCCCCATAGTTCCATCTTATCGCCCCGTCCTCCACGGTGTAGTCCGCCCTAATCCTCACCACATCATCCTTCGCAACCTTCAACCTATCAACTAGTATGTGGTAGAGGAATGAGTTAAGCTCCCTCGAGGCCCTGGCAACCTCCTCAGAGGCAACCTCACCCGACTTAATCTTCTGCGAAAGCTGGGCGAAGAGCGTTCTACGTAGCTTGTCTGCGTATGCTCCTGCTATGACCAAGCCCGTGCTAACCCTCCCGCCCTCCATCCTCTCACCCATAAATTACATAGGTAAGGCTTACCGATAAATCTAACCCCTCATCTTCCCCTCCAAATGTCCTCTCGGACTCCCTTCCTATGGTTTACGTATCTTGCCAGGATGAATAGGAGTGTGGATAGCCTGTTTAGGTAGGAGAGGTTCAGGGGCCTCACATCGTATCTCCTCATGAGGGTTGTGAGTCTCCT
>JAHSRM010000023.1 GCA_021650775.1 Candidatus Benthortus lauensis | reverse complement strand
TCTCCTTGAGGGTGAAGTGGGGGTATCCGGACTTCTCAGCCATCTCCACATCCCATTCAAGTATGACGGGCTTCTTCTCAACCTCCACGCCTGTCTCAATCTTCATGACCTTGAGTCCACGGGCGGAGACCTCGGCCATCTCCCCATTATGCAGGAAGACAGCCCTCCGGGTAAACTCTATAAACGCAGCAACATCGCTTGCAGCAAAGTTCCTCCCATCCCCAAGACCTATGATGAGGGGGGACTCGTTCCTGGCCACAACCAATTTGTCAGGCTCATCCGCATGTATAACGGCTAGGGCGTAGCTACCCCTAAGCCTTAGAACCGCTTCACGGACAGCCTCTATAAGCCCCCTATCCATGTTCTCCTCTATCAGGTGCGCTATAACCTCCGTGTCCGTCTTGGACACGAACCTATGCCCCTTGTCCAGGAGCTCCTGCTTAAGCTCCATGAAGTTCTCGATGACCCCGTTATGGACTATGGCGAGCCTCCCGCTGCAGTCAAGGTGGGGGTGAGCATTAACCTTGGTTGGAGCACCATGGGTCGCCCACCTAGTATGTGCTATCCCGACCTCGCCGGGGAGGTCATCCAGGTTGAGCTTCGAGTGAATCTCATCTATCTTCCCCACATCCTTCTTAAGGTATATCCTACCCCTGTGAACAGTTGCCAATCCGGCTGAATCATACCCACGGTATTCAAGCCTCTTCAAGGCCTTGTGAAGTATGGGGGCGGCCTCGCATCCGGAGCATGCGCATCCCACGATACCGCACATTCAGGGTTTCTCTGGCCATCTCCCCTCTATTAACCTAACTATTCCATAGATTTAGAAGGGTTTGGGGCCGGGTGTTCTAATTTTTCGAGGGATGACGGTATGGTCTCCGTATTTCCCTGAAACTCTGGCGGGATTCCATGGTGATTACGGGGTGGCAAAGGGATAAAACCTTGGTTCATGAGTGGGTGCTTGATTGATGATAGCTGGAGACCCCTTCATGGATGAGGGTGCGAGGGAGGAGCTTAGGCGTAGGCTTGAGAAGGCCTTGACGGAGCTTGGAGCCCAGATAGAGCGTCTGAGGCTCAAGTATCGGAACATGGAGGCCATGAGCAGGGAATACATGGAGAAGGTGGTGGAGTCCCTTATCGTGAAGGATGAGGCGAAGGCCACGATATATGCCGAGGAGATAGCAGAGATAAGGAGGCTGGCCGAGATAGTCTATAAGACCCAGCTGGTCTTGGAGCAGGTCAAGCTGAGGCTTGAGACCATCATCGAGATAAGCGAGCTCATAGGCCTCGTCGTCCCCCTGGTCTCCCTGATAACCGAGATAGAGGATGAGGTGGCTGGAATCGCCCCCGAGGCCATGGATAACCTCAGGGAGCTGGCCTCATGTATAGAGGAATTCACCTCCACGGCCGCCGCCAAGGAGATGGAGCCTATCAGGAAGGAGGAGCTGAGCGACGAGGCCCTGAAGGTCTTGGACGAGGCGAGGAAGATAGCCGCAGAGAAGGTTGAGGAGACGTTCCCCGACGTCCCGGAGCTGACGGAGAAGGAGAGGCTCATCTACACATACATCTCGAGGAACGGGGAGGAGATAGATGTCTATAAGTGTGCCGACGAGCTTGGGATAGGCGTCGAGGAGGTTAAGGCCGTGCTTGAGGAGCTTGAGAGGAAGGGGTTGATAGAGCTTGTTGGAGAGGGGGAGGCGGGCTAGCCCCCGAACCTCGAGGCCCACTCAAGCATCCTCTTCATAGACTCCAGGTTTATGCTCGGCTTCCTCTTCCGAATAATATCCAGGAAGTCGTCCATGGTTATCTTCCTAGGCCGGTCTCCCCCAACATTCTTCTCGAAGAACTCGCTCACCACCTTTATCTGGGCCTCCATACAAATGTCATGTATATCGGCTCCAGAGTATCCGTCCGTCATCCTCGCAAGCTCCTCCAACTCCACGTCATCGGCCAGGTCGAGCATCCTGGTATAGTGCCTGAACATATTCAAGCGGGCCTCATAATTAGGTAAGCCGACGAATATTCTTCTCTGGAACCTACGTATGAATGGCTCGTCCAGGAGCCACGGCTTGTTGGTTGCGGCCAGGACGTAGATGTAGGTGTTCCTGCCCTTGTCGAGTAGGCCGTCCATCTCCTTGATTAGCTGGTTCCTCGCCCTCGCCTCGCCCCCAACCTCATTTATCCTAGAGGCTGTAAGCGAGTCCGCCTCATCGATGAATATGATTACGGGCTTGCCCTCCGACTCATACCTTCTGGCCAGGGAGAATATCTTGGCTATGTTCCTCTCGGACTCGCCCAGCCACTTAGACATAATAACCGAGGCGTCAACCTGCATGAACACTGCTTCTATCTCGTTGGCCACGGCCGCAGCCAGCATGGTTTTCCCGCATCCTGGGGGGCCGTAGAGGAGGATTCCACGTGGCCATCCCAGTGGGAAGAGGTCGGGGCGTTTGGTCGGGTAGATTATGCTCTCCCTCACGGCTTTTTTCGCTTCCTCAAGCCCGATGATGTCGTCCCAGGTTATCGAGGGTGGGTTGGATACTATGAAGTCGTCCTCGGATTTGCTGTGGGTGTTTGCTTGCTCTCCTCCCTCCGAGAGGGGCTCGGCCAACGCCTCAAGCCTCTTCCTGTATCTCCTAAGCTTCTTCTCGTATGCCTCCCTCATTATCGGGTCCTCGGTTCTCTGGATGACCTTGGTAAGAAGCCTGACAGCCTCACGATACTTCTCGGCGGCCTCCCTCCTCCTACCCATCTTATCGAGCATGACGGCGGTCCTAGCATTCTCGGCCGCAAGCCTCTCCAGCTCCTTCATACGCCCAGGCCTACACTATTCCTGCCTAAAACCTCTTAACCCCATAGCCCTGAGAAAAATTATCATGTTATATCTCCTGGTAATGCCTAGGTTATCCAGGGTCTAGGGAGCCTCCTTGGCGGTGTAGAAGGATGCGCATGTCACGGTTCTGGCGACGCCCTCCATCGTCCGGAGCTTCTCTATCACCAGGTCCCCTATCTCCTCCATGGAGGACCCCCTAACCTTCACCAGTATGTCCCACTCGCCCGAGATTAGGTGGACCTCCTGGACGTCGGGGAGCATGGCTATCTGGTGGGCGAGCTTCTTCTGGGAGACGTATGGCCCGGGCATGAAGGAGATTAGGATGAAGGCCGTCACAGGCTTCCCTATCTTCGAGTAATCTATCTTGACCGTGAACCTCTTTATCACGCCCTTCCTCCGAAGCTTGTTTATACGCTCCTGGACCGTGGTCCTCGGCATCCCGAGCTTCTCGGCGATCTCCCTAACGCTCCTGGAGGAGTCGAGTTCGAGTTCCCTGAGTATCTGGAGGTCCTTCTCGTCGAGGAGTTCCATGCCGTCAATTTGACGGAGCCATCCGTTAAGGATTTCGGGTGGTTCGTCGGTAGCCTAAGGGGGTGTTAGGCAAGACTTATAAGACGAGAAGCCGAGGTTCGGGGAGACCGCTATGGTCAGGGTCGATGATGTGGCCATACATGGTTACGGGGGCTATATCCCCGTCTACAGGATAAGGGCCGTGGAGATAGCCAAGGTCTGGGGCACGGATGAGAGGGAGCTACCCGTTGAGGAGAAGACAGTGGCAGGGCCTGACGAGGACGCAGCCACCATGTCGGTCGAGGCCGCCAGATACGCCCTCAGGAGAGCCGGGATAAACCCAAAGCAGATTGGGGCAATCCATGTTGGAAGCGAGTCAAAGCCCTACGCAGTCAAGCCAACGGGCACAATAGTAGCGGAGGCCATAGGAGCAGGGCCGAAGGTCTCGGCCTCAGACCTAGAGTTCGCATGCAAGGCAGGGACAGAGGCCCTCCAGTTCGTTGCAGGCCTGGTCAGCTCCGGGAGAATCGAGTATGGCTTGGCGATTGGAGCCGACACGGCCCAGGGTAGGCCTGGAGACGCCCTGGAATACACGGCGGCGAGTGGGGCTGCTGCCTTCGTAGTGGGTAGGATGGATGAGAGGGCCGTGGCCGCCATGGAGGCTTGGACATCCTACGTAACCGATACACCCGACTTCTGGAGGAGGGCTCATGAGCGTTATCCCTCGCACACGGCCAGGTTCACGGGCCAGCCCGCATACTTCAGGCACATTATCGGGGCGGTCAAGCAGCTCTTGGACGAGGATGGATACAGCTTGGATGACGTGGACTACGTGGTGTTCCATCAGCCCAACGTCAAGTTCCCCCTGGCGGCGGCCAAGGCACTAAAGATACCCCTCGAGAAGCTCAAGACAGGCCTAGTGTCCGGATTCCTGGGCAACACCTATGCAGCATGCAGCCTCCTGGGGCTCGTGAGGGTCCTCGACCACGCCAAGCCTGGCGAGAGAATCCTCCTGGCCTCCTATGGCTCGGGTGCGGGGAGCGACGCATACATATTCAGGGTCTTGGACGGGATAGAGGAGAAGCGGGACAAGGCCCCGAGGCTCGACGCACTAATCGAGAGGAAGAGATACGTGAGCTACGCAACCTACGCCAGATTCAGGGGCAAGATAAACATGGGGTGAGAGGATGGGTAGGGTGTATGTGGCCGGAGTAGGGCTGACGAAGGTTGCCGAGCACTGGGAGAGGAGCCTTGAGAACCTTATGGCCGAGGCGGCCGTGGCGGCGGTAAGGGATGCGGGAGTCTCAGGCGTCGATGCGATATATGTTGGGAACATGGTTGGGGAGGTTCTCCAGGAGCAGGCCCACCTTGGTGCGATAATCTCTGAGGCGATAGGGATGAACGGTGTCCCGGCGTTCAGGGTCGAGGCATCGGAGGCAAGCGGGGCGGCGGCACTCTACTCGGCATCCATGGAGATAGCGGCGGGAAGGGCTGACGCTGTCCTCGTCGTGGGAGGCGAGAAGCTCTCGGACGGCCTGGCCGAGGAGGTTGAGTCGGCCTTGATGATGGGTGGGAGGAATGACCAGGTGGCCGCCGCAGGAGCATCCTTCCTCTCACTCAACGCCCTGCTCTACAGGCTATACATAAGGCATCATGACTCGTCGGAGGAGGAGGTGGCCATGTTCCCTGTCCTAAGCCACGAGCATGCAGCAGGCGTCCCCCATGCACAGTATCCCTTCAAGATAACCCTCGACAAGGTCATGGCCTCACCCTACGTAGCCAAGCCTCTACGCAGATTCGAGACAGCGGGCATAGGTGATGGAGCGGCCGCACTACTCCTGGTGGGAGAGAGGCTTGCGGGGAAGCTCGACTCACCCAAGACCGAACTCCACATAGCTGCGTCCACGGACTATCTCTCACCCTTCGACAGGGAGGACCCACTCTTCTTCTCGGCCTTGGCGAGGGCGGCCAACGAAGCGTTGAGGTATGCTGGGATAGAGAGGGGGGAGATAGGTATAATAGAGCTACATGACGCCACCTCCATCATGGCGGCCCTCTCACTCGAGTCATCAGGCTTCTCAGGCAAGGGGCAGGCTGGGAAGATGGCCCACGCAGGAGAATTCAACCTAAACGGGACATACCCCGTCAACACGTTCGGAGGGCTGAAGGCGAGGGGGCATCCCATAGGAGCCACCGCAATATACCAGGTTGCGGAGCTCCACCTACAGCTAACCAACCGTGCGGGGAAGAACCAGGTGGATGGAAGGAAGGCGGGGATGGCTCAATCGCTCGGAGGAGTGGCCGCAACAGCGGTGGTAACGGTCCTTAAGCAGGCTTAGGGAGGAGGAGCTGGCATGCGTGTCCCAAGATATTGGCGCAACCTCCCCTTCATATACAGGCTCTCGGGATGGAGATGCGTCGAGTGCGGAGCCTTCCACCCGGTCAAGCCAATAGTGTGTAGTAGATGTAGGTCGAGCGAGTTCCAAGAGGCTGAGCTACCGAAGACGGGGAGGCTAATCGCATACACGGTCTTGAAAAGCCCGCCGAAGGGATATGAGGAGCAGGCACCCTACATAGTTGGGCTGGTTGAGCTGGATGATGGGACGAGGCTGATATCCCAGATTGTCGATGTCTCCGAGGACGAGCTGAAGGAGGATATGAGGGTTGAGGCTGTATTCAGGAGACTGAGGAGCAACGATGAAAGAGATGTAATCGAGTATGGCTACAAGTTTAGGCCCGTGATTGATTAGCCCGCCCTACGCAGCCTCTTCCAGACATAGATTGTGGCATACTCACGTGGAATGCCCTCACGCTGGGCTATAGTATCTATCTGGGTCCTCAGCTTCACCTCCGCGTCCTCCCCAAGCCTGTCATAATAGGTCTCAACCATCTCCCTCAGAAGCCTCTCAGCCAACTCCTTGTGGGAAGTCACGTCATAGATGTTGTCAGCCATGTGCCTCAGCTCGGCTATCCTCCCATCTATCTCCTCCATACGTTTGTTGATGTCTGCAAGCGTCTTCCTCAGCTCTGGAACCTTCTCCTCAAGCTCCTCCTTCTTCGAGACAGATATAGGCCTCCCCTGCTCCTCCAGCTGCCTAAGCGTATCGAGCTCTATCTGGTTGAAGTATAGCTCCTCCTCCACGGCCGAGAACTTGGACTCCAGGAGGGATTTCAGCTTACTGTATCGCTCTATTGCCTCGTTTATGCTCTTGAGGGCCTCCTCCCTGAATCCATCCCATCTCTGGAGAAGCTTCTTCAATATCGAGAGGCTCATCTCCTCCTGCTCCATGAACCTCTCCTGCGTAACCTTCTCCCTTATCCTAACCTCCTCAATCTTCTCCATGACGGTCTCGTAGGCCGCCTCGGCGCTCACTGAAGCCTCCTCAAGCTCCCTGTCCTGCTCGCTGACAGTTCTCGCAACGGCCTCGGCTACATCGCTTATCTCTATGAGGGCTTTCTCCTCAGGGGTCTCCTCACCCCTCTCCTCGGAGGACTCTTCCCCCGACCTATCCCTTATTATGACACGCTTAGGCATGGCTAAGGCACGGTGTAAGATCTCCAAGAATAGGTATTTATCTGTTTGCCATGCTGGATGACCCCGAGCCTCCCTGACGTATTATTGAGAGGAAGATGGCCTGCTCGGCTATATCTGCCGAATACTCTGCTATCCTCATCAAGTCCTCTAGAACCGTCTTTGTCAGGGAGACGCTCCGAGGCGTAATCCTCCACCTCATAACCTTCTCCACAATCTTCCCATACCTTGGACGCATATTCTGGAAGACCTCATCCACAACCTGGTTGGCCCTCCTCTTGTCACGGTCTATTACTGCGTGTATCGAGGACTTGAATATCTTCTGGACCGATTTACCCATGCTGGATATCTCTGAGGCCAGGTTCTCGGAGGGCTTCTCACCCAGCTCCATGCTTATCTGGGCTATGCTTGAGGCGTGGTCCCCTATACGCTCCACCGACTTGGCTATTGCCGAGAAGCTTAGGCACTCGTTGAGAACCTCTATCCCCGAGCCCTCAATCGAGCCAGGTCTGTCGAGGATCACGTTCAGCTGCCTTATGATGTAGTGGAAGAGTCTGTCCACCTCGTCGTCCCTCTGTATAACCTCCGATGCAAGCTGGCCATTCCTACCTATGAAGGCGCTAACAGCGTCCTCGCACATGGATGATGCTATGTCGGCTGACCTTATGAGGGCTTGGAGGATGGGGAACTCCATATGCTGGGTGAAGCACTGCATAAGCATCTCATTCGCGGACTCGCTCAGTATCTCCATCCCCATAAGCCTCCTCCTCACGGTATCCTTTATCGCAGGCTTCAGGACAGGAGCCTTAGTAGCTAATTTGAGGTGGATTATGTCGAACCCCGCCTGATAGACCGATATAAGCTCCCTTACAGCCTCATCAGGCTTAACATCCCCAAGCTTGAGAAGGAACTCTTTATGAGGCTCACGTCTCTCCGACTCTGCGGGAAAGATGACCAGAGACATATCCCTTCCCGGAGACATCTTAACAATGCTCCCGGGGCTTAGGCCAACCGCCCTAACCCAATCCTTGGGCAAGGAGACCGTGAGGGAGGAACGACCCGTCAGCTGAACCCTCCTAAGATACTCCCTAGCCCTACTCACACCATACACCGCCCATAAAAGCACTAACACCCCAACTAAAATAAGTTATCTATATAGAAAAGCGGCATAGATACATACCGAGAAAACACCATACATCCCTTGGGAAGTTTTTTATAGAGTATCTCCCGGGCTTCGGGTCGTGGCCGGGTCTAGGAGGGCTCTGGATGAGGGGGTGGAGAGGCTTAAGGGGATTATAGGCGACATGGCCGCAGCCTCCCTCAACTGCCTGGCGGGAGCCTTCAGGATGCTCTCGGAGGATAGGGGGGCCGGGGAGGTTAGGAGGATATCCGACCAGCTCCAGTTCATGAGGGAGGAGGCGGGGGACTTGGCCATAGAGATTCTTGCAAGGTATCAGCCCTTGGCAACCGACCTCAGGTTCATCCGCTCATGCATCCAAGCCGCCTACGACTTCTCCAGAATGGGGAGATACGCATTAGACATAGCCGAGGCCGCAGAGATCGTGAGGAACAATAGGTGTGGCCTGGAGGAGGTTAGGGAGATGCACGCCATAGTCATGAGGATGGTCGAGGAGGCTGGAAGAGCATTCCTCAGAGGAGACATAGAGCTTGCAAAGAAGATAAGGAGGATGGACGACGAGGCAGACAAACTCTACAAAAAATACCTAGAGAAGCTAGTATTAGGGAAGATTGAAGGCAATCCAGCATGCATGGTGGCCACAGCACTCATCATGAGATACCTCGAGAGAGTCGCCGACCACGCATGCTACATAGCCGACTCAACAATCTACACCTCCCTAGGCAAGATATAAGGCACTTATATCATAGTAGTACGGCCCATAGTTAAAAATCAATAAGGTTTATTAACATGTAATGAAATCCTCTAATTACAGAATGAAATTAGTAACATATAGTCTTGCAATCCTATTACTCATAACAACATCATTATTACCAGCAACAAAATCTCAAACAGATATTATACCCCTAGATGTAACATTAGATATAACGACCTCAGGCGGCGTTAATAGATTTTTTACACTAAACATAGGCGACACTCTAATACAATTAACTGGTCCTGTATATGTAGTATCTTCATCCACCTCAGCCATGTTCACAACAAGAGAATCATTTACAGGATCCGTAAGCGGAACACTTACAGGCCTACTTACTTCAGGAATTTTTAATACAATATGGGTTGATATTACCACCACATCTATGAAGGGATTAACAACAGGACACGTAATCTACAATGATCCAGACGGAACCATAGAAGTTATCTTAGCATTAGATGTTGATGCACAATTAAGTGGAGGAACAATAGTAGGAGCAACACTAAAAGGATATGCATTTAGTAAAAGCTCGACTGGAGCATACGCTGGTCAGATATTGCTTCTAAAACTTGAAGGTAGACTCACAGGGCCAAACACATACCAACTAATAGGAAAAGGCTGGCTATTTGCAAATTGTGAAAGTGTGTCAGTAAGCATAACTGGCTCAAGAGCTGGTAGTCCAGGTGAAATAAGAAATCTAGCCTTGCTGGCAGGCGATATAGTTAATCAATTTACTACAGCAGACATAGTTTTACCCGCAGATGCATCCGCAGAATTTACGACTAAACAGACAATCACAGGAACATCATCAGGAGGAGTTGTAGGATCATTCATAGCGGATTCTAACTCATTAATAATATCATCAGGAACACTAACAGGGAGGGGATATAGTGTGGTGCGTATCAAATTTACCAGCACGATAGGAAACTTAGACGGATTCTTACTGTTAGATAACACGAACTTTGGAGAACATAATGGATTTTTAGTGACAGTAAAGGGCAGCGGAGAATTTGAGCGATTAAGGTATATTGGGTCCTTTACAGGCCAATTTATTAACCCTCCAGATTTCTTTGATTATGTTGGAACAGCGTCTCTTAGAAAATGCTCCTTACCTCCAGCAGTTGCCGGAGAGATAATAGAGTATAATCCTATATCGCTAACAATTTTAATGATTTTAAAGAACATCGAGACAATAATATTCATCTTATTAGTTGCGACCTTCTTGCTAATTATTAAGAGAGTAAAGAATTATGACAAGAGTTAAAAGGAAGAAGAGGCACTTTAAGAAAGAGTATCAGGCAATAATTTTATTGATAATCATATTTTTAACTTGGATAGTAGTTCAGGAATTATCTGAGAAAGTTGAAGTTAATGAAACCACTTCTAGCAAAAAGGCAATTATTTTAGATGTATTATCGCTTGATTTTCCAAATAATACATTTATCCGAAAAGTTAAGAACATATTGTCTTCCAGCAATTTCACCGTAGATATATACAGATCTAAGGAAGTATCTCTAGATTTTTTTAACAAACTTCCATCTAAAGATTATGATTTGATTATATTTAGAACTCATGGAGGACGAATCAAGCAACCTATAGGTCTGTTTATAGGCACAGGTCTTTTCATACAACCATGCAGTAAAGAAGACTATAGAGTAGAGCTGGAATCAGGATATCTATTGATTGGCAGACCTACATTTTCAGCTAATAAATTATATTGTGTTATTCCACCTCATTATATAACTGATAAATTGGAGGGATCCTTTAAGCAAGCTATAATTATCGTTATGGCATGTTATACGGCGGAAGATGATGTGCTAGCTAGGGCTTTCTTTAGAAAAGGCGCGTATGCATATATAGGGTTTTCGGGCAAGGTTACGCCAAATTATGTAGATGCTTTTGTGACTGAATTTTTAGAGCAATTATATGTGAAGAAATTATCAGTTTCTATTGCGTTTGAGAAGACGGTGGAGATGTTGGGTGATGACCCGTATTATGGTGGTCAGCCGAAGCTGTATCTTGCTTCATGATTTTTAGATGTTAAGTTTATTATTTGGGGGCGGTGGGGTTGGGGGAGGAATGAGGATAGGTGTTGTTGGTGTTGGGCAGATAGGTTCGGCGATTGCGAGGGTTTTGGCTCAGACGGGTAGGTATGAGTTGATTGCTTCGAGGAGGAATCTTGAGAAGGTTCGTGAGCTTGAGGATTATGGTGTGAGGCTCACGAGGGATAATAGGGAGGTTGCCTCAGGCTCCGACGTCGTCTTCATAGCGGTTAAGCCCTATAAGGCCGTGGACGTGGTTAGGGAGATAGCCGACCTAATACGTGGAAAGCTCCTGATATCTGTGGCGGCAGCGATACCGATAAGGAAGCTTGCTAAGGCGGCTCCGGATGCAAAGATAGTTAGGGCCATGCCCAACATATCGCTCATAGTTAAGGCGGGATTCACGGCATACAGCCTGGGACCCAACATAGGGAGGGAGGATGAAGAGAAGGTTAAGCAGATTCTCTCCGAGCTTGGTGAATGCATGAAGGTCGAGGAGGAGCTTATGGATGCTGTAACCGCCCTTAGCGGGAGCGGCCCGGCATACGTTGCGACGCTTATCGAGGCCATGGCTTACGCTGGTTTGAAGGTTGGCCTGCCACGTGAGTTTGCGTATAAGTCGGCTGCCTACACGGTGTATGGGACCGCCAAGCTATTCCTTGAGACAGGCATTCACCCGGCCTCGATTAAGGAGATGGTTCTCACGCCCGCTGGAACCACCATCGAGGGGATATTCTATCTCGAGGAGAGCGGTGTTAGGACTGCTGTGATGAAGGCTGTGGAGGCCGCCACCAGAAGGGCGAGGGAGATAGCCGAGAAACTGAACCAGGGAGATTAGGGGATTCCAAGCCTCCTTATCACGGGGACCGTGAGCATCCCCAGGAGAGGAGACGCCGCCATAAGTGCCACGGAGAGGGAGATGGGGGCGAACCCCACAAGTAGAGAGGTTACCGAGGGCCCGATTATGTTCCCCACATCGAAGGAGGTTAGGTAGGCTGCGTTCCCCAGATTTCTAAGGTCCGGAGGCGTCGTCCTCGCAGCAACCGACGCAGTTATCGGGAAGATTAACCCATGGCTAACCCCCGTCATCATGAAGCCTGCCACGAGGAGAGGGTAAGTCGGGGCGAGTGACGAGGTTATTAGACCTAGTGAGGCCATAGTTAGGGCCGAGTATAGGAGTTTAACCGAGCCGAAGCGCTTCCTCAGCCTTCCTATGAAGAGCCTGGCCAGGAAGACTATTAGATAGTATGTGGAGAAGAGCGTCGTAATGTCTTGGTCGGTTATCATGAGGTCTATCTTGGCTCTCAAAGGTATGTAGGCTATGAATGCTCCGTATGCGAGGGTGAAGGAGAAGTATGTTGCGGCAGGCGCCATAACCCTCCTGCTTCTCAGAAGCCTGGCCACATCCCTTATCCTTATCCGCCCAACCTGTAGACCATACCAGAACCCGTGGATGCTTCTAGCGAATAGGATTCCCGACAAGACGGCTCCGAGACCTATTGCGGAGGACACGAACATGAGGGCCCTCAGGTCCATGAATGTTAGGAGCAGGCTCCCTAACGCAGGCCCCATGACCAGACCTAATGCAAGTGATGTGCTGTAGCTCTCGATGGAGGAGGTGGTGTCCGTCTGCCCTGGAGCTATCATGCTGGAGAGGGTTAGCATCAGGGTGTAGTCTAAGGCGACTGCGGCTCCATGAATTACCCTGAAGAAGAGTAATGTGGGTATGTTTTCGGAGAACCCGTAGCCTGCAAGGGCTATCGAGTTTGCCGCCAACCCCCCTATCAAAGCTACATGGAAATACTCCGTCTTGAGTCCGACCGAGAATGGAATCCTGATGAACAAGGCTGTCAGGAAGGCTGCGGCCGAGATGACTCCAACCTCTACCGCACTGGCTCCAACATACTCGTAAGCATAGACGGAGAACATGGGGGCTATCATGAATATCGACGTGGAGACAAAGAATCCTGTTAAGCTCAGCAGGAGTATTCTTGGATGCATCAGCCGGGCCTATTTGGGTGGAAGCGGCCTATTATGGATTAAGCCCTCCACCACTCGAACATCAGGTAATCAACCCTGCTTGTCCTCAGGTCTGGGATAGCTATGGTGAAGTGTTTTCTCACGGTTGTTGCCAATCTTCCCGACCTGATTATGTCGAGTGCGGAGACCCTGTCCTCCGGGGACCTGACCTGAACTATGAAGGGCGCGTGCTCGAGGCCAGGCCCCAGCTTATACACTGCGAAGTCTGAGCCGAACTTTATCCCAGGCGTTACTATGAAGCCCCTCTCCCTCAGGTCCTTGTAGACCAGGTATCTCTCCCTGAATCTCTCATAGTTTGCCTCCGCATACTCTAGGAGCTCCTGAAGGTTTAGGGGCTCTCCATCCTTCTTGACCACGAGCACGCCCTTCTCCACCAGGTATACTGCCTCGATTATGTCTAGGATTAGGGGTGCGTTGAAGTCCGGTGTCTTAGGCTTGGGGATGCCTAGGGGTTTTCCATAGAACCCCTCCCTGTAGAGCTTCCTCCCATCCTCAATATTCCAGACTATTATCGTGTCTTGTATGAGCTCGGCCTCTATCAACCTAGCCTTTCACCCCGGATTAGACGACCATCAGCGAGAGAACCCTCAAGGCGTCTACAACGCCCTCGGACCTATCCGCAATCTCCTCCAGCATGCTGACTATCTCCCTGCTGAGGAGTAGGTGTGATATCTTGAGTTGGCTCTGGAGGAGTGAGAGGTCCAGGGAGCGGTAAATCTCGTCCACCTTCTTCTCGAACTCCTCGGTCTCCCTAATCTTCTGGAGGAATGTGTCTGCGTTCAGGGTTATCGCCAGTATCGCTTCTCTAAGCCTTAGAAGTGTCATGAGGACCGTGTTTCCAAGCTCGAGTATCTTCTCGTTAAGCTCCTTCCCCAGCTTGGCCTTCATCTTGCTAAGGTTCACCAGCCTGAACGCCGCACCCTCTATCGTGTCGGTTATCTTGTCTATCTCCGACACCAGCCTCAGGAAGTCTTCACGGTTGGTGAGCAGGGCCCCCACGCTATTCATCTCCCTCTCGATGAGCCTACTCGTCTCCTTAACAGACTCATCATACTTCAGGATACGTTCATAGAGTTCCTCAAGGGTGTTTGAGTCGGTTCCAGCGACGTAATTCTCAAGCATGCTGAGCAGAATCTTATACGTATCAACAACCTTCCGTATATGGTCTTGCAATAACGTGAATATCCTAATCCTAAAGTCTTCTTCACGGTCTCTGGGAAGCGTCATAGCTATCCTCTTTAATATTCCCCGTGCGTTGCTATAAGTGTTTCTATGTTAGCATTTCTCTAAGAATCTGTGGAAGTTGTTCCGATTTCACTCTGATTTGGGTCATAGTATCTCGTTCTCTTATAGTTACTGTTCCGTCTTCGATTGTCTGATGGTCTATTGTTATGCAGTAGGGGGTTCCGACCTCATCTTGCCTGACGTATCTCCTGCCTATGCTTCCTGACTCGTCATACTCTACGTCGAAGTCCATCCTAAGCATCTCGTAGATTTCTTTTGCTTTTGTTGTTAGGGGTTCACGTGAGAGGAGGGGGAGGACAGCTGCCTGTATCGGGGCTAGCTGCGGCCTGAGTCTTAGGACGGGTTTTCCGCCACGTTCGTCGAGGGCGTTCTCGAGGATGCAGTAGAGGCTTCTGTCTATTCCCAGTGATAGCTCGAAGACGTGGGGGAGGACCTTCTCATCCCCGTCCATGACCACCATCTCTTGGCCGCTGACTCTTTGATGGCCCCCGAGGTCGTGGGCCCCCCTATTATTACATGCGACCAGCTCCACCCATCCGAGGCTCGTCTCCACCTCCAGGTCCCATGCCTCCACGGCGTAGAACGCCTTCTCATCCTCGCCCAGCTGCCTAAGCCTGATTCTCTCCAAAGGGATGCCAGCCTTCTCATAGAATTGCTGGATTAGGGCCAGGTAGTATGCGACCAGCTCGCTAGAGACCAGGCCCCGGTCTATTGCTTCACGGCAGGTTATCATCATGGGTTCCTCCCGGCCCTCTGGCTGGAGCCTGAGCTTGTAGCCCATTAATGGCCTCGCTCTCGGCAGGTCGTTCACCCTATTCGGGTTGAAGAACACCTCTATCTCGGCTTGATAGAACTCACGCATCCTCAGCAGCCCCTGCCTCGGGGATATCTCGTTCCTGAAGCTCTTGCCGACCTGAGCTATCCCTATGGGAAGCTTCCTCCTCATGGTCCGGTAGAGTCGGGGGAAGTCTATGAAGATGCTTTGGCAGGTCTCGGGCCTAAGGTATGCCTCTCCACCGCCCACACCTATCCCGAGCCTGAACATCATGTTGAAGTGGCTGAACTCTGTGAGCTCTCCCCCACACCTCTGGCACCTAACATCATGCTCCCTGACTATCCTCTCCATCTCCTCGAGGCTGGCCCTCTCGGGGACGTGTATCCCGGTCTTTTCCTCTATCAGCTTATCAACCCTGTAGATTGCCTTACATCTACCGCACCTCGCTATCGGGTCCACGAAGCTCTCCAGGTGCCCCGAGGCCACGAAGACGCTCCGTGAGAGGACCTGGGCCCCATCTATCTCCAGCATCCCATCCCTTCTCACAAGCTCTCGTCTCCATAGCTCGATGAACCTGCGTTTCAGGGCGGCTCCCAGCGGCCCGTAGTCCCAGAAGCCTGCGGGTGCGTCTCCATAGATCTCGGATGAGGGTTGGAAGAATCCTCGCTCCAGTGCGAGCCTCATCAGGGCGTCGTATCTGCTCTCAGCCTTGGCAAGCCTTCCCATACCGAACCTCAAGGACCCCGGGAACTATATAGGCTATTCGATAACTATGGCCTTACAGTTGGGGCACGTGCTGTTGAGTCCGACCCACGCCTCCATGCATCCACGATGATAAATCGTCCCACAATTACTGCATTTAACCGCCTCCTCCTTCTGAACAGGCTCATAGCAGATGCTGCATGTGGCTTCCTCTATGTCCGATGCGGGGAGGAAGCGGGTGGTGGAGGCTCTTGGAGGCTGCTGGGGCGTGGGGGCTACCGGTCTACGGGTTGCCGGGGCAGGCTGGGCGACCTCGAATAGGTCTGGCTGGGCTGCGGCTGGTATGGGTCTAGTCGTTGGGATAACCTCACGCCTGGTCGGTGTAAGGAGGGCGAGAGCCCCGACGCCCAGCTGAACTATTCCCGTGAACACTGCTGCGAACATCCCTATGTCGGGGTATCCCCTTATGTTTAGTGAGAGTATTCTGACGAGGTAGATGTAGAGGGGTGAGGAGAGTGAGAGAAGCCCTCCTACAACTGCGAATAATCCTATGAGTAGTTTCGTTAGCCCAACCTGTTTAACCAGGTATCCTGCGAGCAGCCCCACCCCTGCGAGTAGCCCTCCGAGGAGTGAGAGGATTAGGGACTCTGGGAAGACGTATCCTGTGAGCGGGACGGTGAATCCACCATCGGTCTCCACAAACCAGCTCAGGAGAAGGGATAGGATGTGAATCGCCCCAACCGAGGCTGCGCCAGCACCTATCTTGTATAATCTGGCCGCAACCTCCTCCTGGCCAACAATCATCCTGCCTTCCACAGCTCTTCAACGCCTCATCCACACACTCTTTTATAAGAATTGGCGTCCACGGGGTCGTGGAACATACTTTTATACCCGTGTGTCGAGGCTTAGGGGGAATATGAGTCCTTTTGCCGGCGTGAAGAAGGAGCAGCTGGATGAGTTGGAGGAGAGGCTTAAGGAGGAGATTAAGAGCCTCCAGGAGAGTGTCTCGTCAAAGATAGAGGATAGCATGGGGAGGCTTGAGGAGAGGCTGAGAAACACCGTTGAACTCCTCTCGGAGATAAAGGAGCAGCCCAAGGAATGGGAGCTGAAGCTCTCATCATTCCTAGAGAAGTCCGAGAAGGTCGCCGAGGAACTCGCCGTGGTCAGATACTATGAGAACATGCTCCTCTCGGTCCAGGAGGGGATAAAGGACATAGTCGATGCCCTGAGCAGGGAGCGTGAGTCCCTCAAGCAGGAGATTAACGCGTTATTGAAGGAGAAGACCGAGCTGAACACCATGAGGGAGGAGCTGCGGAAGTGGATGCAGGAGATTGAGGAGAGGGAGAGGAGGCTTCAGCTACGTGAGGCTGAGGTGAGGGAGCTGGAGGAGAAGAAGAGGGAGCTGGAGAACAGGATAGCCGAGCTCTCGCAGAGATACCTGACGGGGCTTGAGGATGCGAGGAACAAGCTCGAGGAGATGATGAAGGAGATGATGAGAGAGTTCAGGCTGAGGGAGATAAGGCTTGAACGGCTTGTCAGGAGGGAGGCCGAGCTAAAGGACTCTCTGGCCAAGCTAAGGGAGAAGGAGAGGGAGGCGGAGGCCCTCGAGAGGAGGCTGACCCAGCTTAGGGGCGAGCTATCCACACTGAGCGAGAGGAAGAAGAGACTGGAGTCCGAGATAAGGGAGCTGGAGGAGAAGCGGAGCGGGTTGGAGAAGATACTTGGAGACCTTAGGAGGGCCTTCCTCAGCCCTTGAGAGCATCCTCGATTCTCTGAACCCTCTCGGCAAGCTCGCCGAAGGCGTCCACGAGGGCGGAGACCTTATCCGATATGTCTCCCAAGTCGGTCTGGAAGCTCCTCTCAAGCTCCGAGATGGACTTCTCTATCGAGACTATCCTCTCGAGAAGCTTCTCCAAGACCTTGGTTAGGCCCTCAAGCCTCTCAAGCCTCCCTATCTTTCCCTCAAGCTCCGCCACAGCCTCATCCAAGACCTCCAGGGCTTCGGCCAAGCTCTTGGCAGACTCATAGGTAGCCACCCTCCTTCCCCCGGGCGTGTCTATGTAGCTTAACTCTATCTCCACAACCTTCTCCTCTTCCCCACCTTCCTCACCCATGTATCTCCACCCTCAAACCAGCGGAAATTATGTATCAGAGCTACACCTTAAGTCTAACCTGTTATAGGCCTCCTACAGAGGGGGCAGGAGCCCTTCATGCTTATCCAGTCGTCGAAGCAGTTTTTGTGGCCTATGGCTCCGCAGTGGGGGCACTCGAGGGTGGGGGCTCCTTCATGGACCTCGGAGAGACAGATTACGCAGACCTTCCTAGACTCTTTCTCGGGTTGGCGGAGAACCTCCTCGGCCCCCCATGGATCCCAGAACCCCTTGCTCACAGGCTTACCAACCACAATCCTCCTCGGCATAACCGCATAGACCCTCCGAGAGACCGTAATTAACTCTTCCCCCCAAGTATCAGCCGGATGGGGAGCGGCGTATACCTCCTACTGGTCTCCACGTAGATTATGTCGCCGTCCTGGACTCCGAGCTCCCTGAGGGTCTGCTCATCTCTGAGCCTCCACTTCTTGTATAGTATCTCTGGGTCGGGGAGCCCCAGGGTCTCGGCTATCTTCTTCTTCAGGGATGCCACGTCCTCTCCAGGGTCTATCGACATGGAGACGCCCTCCTCCCTCACATGGTCTCCGCATACGAAGCAGTCGGGCATGCGGTCCAGCCTAACCCTCGTGAACCTCCCTGATGAGCCATCATA
>JAHSRM010000036.1 GCA_021650775.1 Candidatus Benthortus lauensis | reverse complement strand
GATGCGAGAGGATGATACACCTGTTCTTCGGAGACGCCCTCAACGTCCTCCCAGGCATCCTCGACTTCTCCGTGGATGTATTGGGCTTCGACCTAACCTCGACCAACATACGTGAGCTGGCGGAGTATAGTGTGGATGGGGGAGTTGCCCTTGGGCTTATCGACGGGAGGAACAGCCTGATGGAGAGGGAGGAACCCATGCTGAGGAAGGTTGAGTCCTATCTCGGCAAGAATGAACCCAGGCAACTATACATCACCCCCAGCTGCGACCTAGAGTTCCTCCCCCCGCCGGTGGCCGAGGAGAAGGTTAGGCTCATATCCAGGATTACTAGGAGGGTTCGGGAGGAGATAGCATGAAGAAGCTCTTCCCCACACAGGAGGTTGGAAGCCTCTCAAGGGCCCCATTCCTCAAGAAGATAACGGAGAAGACCCTGGAGGAGACGAGGAAGTGGGGTGAGAGGCTGGGGGTTGAGGGGCTTGATAGTCTTCTGGAGATTCTGAGGAACCCTGCCGAGGCCCAGAGGAACATGAAGACCCTATACGATTACGCCTCACTCTTCGCCGTAAGGTTCTTCGAGTCCGCAGGCCTCGACGTGGTCTGGGATGGAGAGCAGAAGCGTGTGGAGATGTATGAGCACCCGCTCAGGTTCGTCAGAAACTTCAGATTCCTCGGAGTCGTGAAGGTCTGGGACGGAGAGTTCTATAGGAAGGGAGCGTTCACAGGCCCCCCGCAACTAATCGAGCCATACCACCTGGACGAGTATCTATACGTTAAGAGGGTTGCGAGGAGGAGGGTAAAGGTCCCCCTGACCGGCGCATACACCCTGGCAGACTGGTCCTTCGACGAATACTATCTCTCCAAGTATCTCATGCTCGAGGACCCGGTGGAGGCTAGGAGGAGGGCCAAGCAGGAGCTGGTGATAGACCTCGCCAGGAACGTGATTAGGCCGAATATACTTGCGTTGGTGGAGGCTGGGGCCAGGAGGATACAGGTTGATGAGCCTGCCGTGACTAGTAAGCCCGAGGAGGTTCCCTTGATGGTTGAGGCCTTGAACGAGTCCGTCAAGGGGATAAACGCCGTGATAACCCTCCACGTATGCTACAGCGACTACTCCAAGCTCTTCCCCCACATAGTGGAGGCCAAGATACACCAAATCTCCATAGAGTGCTCCAACAGGGATACCAGGGAGCCTGGGATAAGCCCCGAGAAGAGGCCTGGGTTCAAGGTGGTCGAGCTATTCAGGGAATACACTCCTTGGATGGAGGTCGCACCAGGCGTGATAGACGTCCACACGGACTTCGTGGAGCCTCCCGAGCTGGTTAGGGATAGGCTTCTCTACGCCTCGAAGCTTATGGGCGACGAGTCGAGGATTATAGCCTGTAATGACTGCGGGCTGAGGACTAGGAGCTGGGAGATAGCTTACGAGAAGGAGAGAAATTTGGTGAGGGGAGCGGAGCTGGCTAGAAGGGCCTACTCCTAGGCTACTGCCTCCTACGTGAGACGCCTACAGCCGTGCCCGTCCTACCCGTGGTCCTGGTCCTCTGCCCCCTGACCTTGAGGCCGAGGCTATGCCTCACACCCCTCCAAGACTTTATCCTCATCTCCCTCTGGATATCCTCCTTAATCGCCAGAACCAGGTCGGAGCCGTACAGCTGAAGGTCCTTACCAGTGACGGGGTCCTTCCTCCTGTTGAGCATCCACGCCGGTATCCCGTGCTTTAGAGGGTTCTTGGCCACCTCCTCAAGCCTCTGGAGCTCCTGGTCGGTCAGGAACCCCAGCCTCTTCTCGGTATCCACTCCAGCAGCCCTAGCTATGGCATACCCCAACATCACGCCTATCCCCTTAACCGCCGTCAACGCATACGGGACCTTGAGGGAGCCGTCTAGGTCCGTGCCCAGGAACCTGACCACGTGCCTGAACTCCTTTGAGGACATCCACAAGCCACTGGAGCCAAGCCACTAATAAGCATTCAAGCGACTGAGGTTTTATATATTGGGTTGAGAATCCATAGTCGGAGAACATGATACAGGGTATTGAGTGGATTATTGTGGCCGCCATTATCATAGTCCTCTTGCTGTGGGGTCCGTCGAAGCTTCCTAAGTTGGCACGCTCCCTTGGAGAGGCTAAGAGGGAGTTCCAGAAGGCTATGAAGGAGGCTGAGAGCGTCAAGGAGGAGATAACAGAGATAGGGCGTCTAGAGACCACATCCACGGCAAGCAGCTCTCCTCCTCCCCAGAGCTCGGATAAGCTGATAGAGGTGGCCAAGGCCCTGGGCATCGAGACGGAGGGCAAGACCAGGGACCAGATAGCGCAGGAGATAATCGAGAGGACGAAGGGTCAGAAAAGCTAGCTGAGGGAAGAGAGCTGGGATGCCGCTAATCGGCCCAGAGCTAATACTCCTAATCTTAATCCTAATCCTACTCTTTAGGCCCAGAACCATCAAAGACCTGGCCTCGGCCTTGGGGAGGCTTGCAGCGGAGTTCAGGGGTTCGGAAGATAGGGGGATGAGGTCTATCGTGGAAGTGGCTGAGAAGCTGGGAATCGATGCACGGGGTATGAGCGAGGAAGAGCTTCTTAAAGAGATTAGGAAGAGGATTTCAAGATAGTTTGGGGGCGGGGCCGTGAGGCAGGAAGAGAAGCCCAGGGACATGAAGGAGATGACCATACTTGAACACCTAATCGAGCTCAAGAACCGTGTAAAGGTTATCCTGATAACGGTTGGCGTCCTAACCCTCGCTATGATGGTTGTTCCAGCCGAGTTCAGGTTCGACGTAGAGTTCCTCATGGCATACAAGCCCCTAATATCCCTGATACTCGACATGATAAGGAGCCACGTGATGCCCGAGGGGATGAGGCTGATAGGACTCACGATAACAAGCCCCCTAGAGATATACTTCATAGCATCCCTGGCCTTCGGCCTAATCTTCGCAAGCCCCGTTATAGCATACGAGATATACATGTATGTGGACCCTGCCCTCTATCCGCATGAGAGGAGGCTCATATACCCGTTCATGACCGCGTTCATACTCCTCTTCATAGCAGGAGTCCTCTTCGGATACTTCGTAATAACACCCTTCACATTCAAGGCCATGCTAATCTTCTTTAGCTTAACTGGGGCCGAGCCGGTTCTCCACGTTATAGACTTCTATAACACAATCTTCATAATAGTTGTGGCCACGGGAGCGGTCTTCACCACACCCGTCATACTCGTCCTCTTGGTAAGGGTTGGGCTGATTGGAACCGACGTGATAACACGGAACAGGAAATACATCTACGGGATAGCATACATAGTCGCAGCAATAATAACCCCTGACGGCGGAATGTTCACCAACCTCTTCCTGCTCGCAGTCTTCATAGTTTTGATAGAGGGGGCCGTGATAGTCGCCAGAAGATATGAGAAACGCAGGGTGGAGGCCGAGGAGACCATCACCAGCGGAGGCGAACTCCAATTGGGTAGATGCAAATTCTGCGGGGAGGAGCTTCAGGGCCAGATATTCTGCCCAAGATGTGGGAGGGCTCAGAAGTAGCTACTCTTTCAGGCTCCTTATCGTCCCCGAGACCCTGATGGTTCTAACCGCCGTCGGAGTTCCCTCAACCTCCTTAATCATGGCAGTTGAGAATAGCAGCTTGGGGAGGGACTCAAGCCTACACCTGATAACCGCTTTATCCCTAATCTTGTAGAGTTTGAGGTCGGCTTCCACCAGGCCCATCAAGCCGAACAACCAGACGTATCTCTCCTTGACGGCCTCGAATATCTTCTCTGGAGGCAGCTCGGGCTCCGCCTCCACCTCCACATACCTTTTCTTGGGCCTAACGACCAATTCTCACAACCCCCGGTGCCACGTAGTCAGGTGAGAGCTTCTCAAGGTTTGTGGCTATTATGCTCCAGCATTCGTCTGACACTGTTTTGAGGGCCTCTTCATGGCTGTATCCCATAATCATGGGTAGTGAGAGGAGCTGCCAGGGGGTTCTGAGCATGAGGGGCGACGAGGCGCCCGAGGAGACTATTATCCCCGCCTTTCTGCCAAGTATCTTGAAGACCTCCAGGTATGTCTTCAGGGAGGGCTCGGGGTCCTCGAGGATTTGGTTGAAGGGTATCTCGACCCTGTTTCTTAGGAGGGATGCAACACCCTTATCAAACCTATACCCTGGCCTGGGGGGAATCACAACCGTATCGACCCTGTTGTCCCTCGCAGCCACCAGGGCTGTCTCAAGGTCCTCGCAGACAACCGAGATGACCTCGTATCTCCCACGGTTCGACCTTAACGCCGAGAGTAGGGGGCGCCTGCCCGAGACCCTGACCACAAGCTTCCTGTAAAGCTCCAAGCCCATGGACTCCGCATAGCGTAGCGTTTCCCGAAACTCCTCCTCAGAGCCATCGAACTCAACCACTGCAGCCCCGAATCCAAGCTCCCTCAGCTTTGAGAGAATCTCCTGGGAGTTCTCGGGGGTTACGTGGACCCAGAAGTCTATGAACCTTCTCCCCACTGCTTCTCAATCCTCCTCCTAAGCGCCTGAACTTGGCCACGTATGCTTACCTGGAGCCGGATTGGGTCCTTGTCTGAGATTCTGAAGGCTCCGAGGTAGGCTGCCTGCTTGTCGAGCCTTATGTAGAGCTTCCCTCCATGCTTGCCCTTCACGGCCCTGTCCCCCCAGACCTCCTCCCGCTCCCATTCCCGTAGATTCGAGAGAACCCTGGCTAAAACCTTCTCGGCCCTATCCCTGTCGGTCAGCGTCAGCTTTATGAGCGTTATAGGGTCTCCGTAATGCCCTGTCAGGCTCTCACTGCTTATGCTCATATGCTCCAGGGCCTCCGCCCCAACTATGTTCTCCACAGCCTTCATAACCTTATCCTCATCCTCGGTGGCGTGGCAGAGAACCTGAACCACTATCCTCTCAACCCTCGGCACCTCTACTGCCTCCTCGCAATATCCCCATAAACCCTATACGGCTTCTCCGTCCTGCTCCTAAGAAGCTGGAACACTATCTGGACAATCCTCATACCCGACCTCAGCTTAATCGGGTAATTCGTGAGATTGGATATCTCGAGTATCTGGTGGTTGTAGGAGCCGGGCTGGATGTATCCGCTTGCCGAGTGAATCGCTATCCCGAGCCTCGCATACCTGCTCCTACCCTCAATCCACCCGCATACATCCTCGGCCACGTATATCTTCTCCAAGGTCATGCCAAGAATCATTCCATGGGGCTTGAGGACAATCTCATCGGCCCTAACCTCCCTCATTACATCCTCAAAGTTCATGCTCTGGGGGTCGATTAACTCTACATCGTCCTTGAAGACCCAGAAGCGGTTGGAGAGCGTTAGGTCAACCGAGCCCCCGCCTATCTGGTCTTCCGATATCTCCGGCTCGAACCTTATCTTACCCATCCTCATGAACTCCCTAATATCCCTGTCGCTCAATATCATGCCCGGAATCCTCACATATACCTCGGCCCTGGAACTCTTTAATCATTCCTTGGGGAAGACTTAAACGGGGCTGGCCGTATAGGGTTTGTATGGCTGACCCGAGGGTTGAGAATCTGGCCAGGCTTGTCTCGGATTACTGCCTTGATGTCAGGAAGGGTGATGAGGTCCTTGTCAGCGCAGGTGTTGAGGCCCTGCCCCTGGTTAGGGAGATATACAAGCGGGTTCTCCAGAGAGGGGGCCTGCCCTTCGTCTATCTCTCCGACGACGCCTTAAGGGAGATATACTTCAGGTATGCCAGCGAGGAGCAGCTCAAGACCGTTGCGAGGGTGGAGGAGTTCATCGCCAGGAACTTCGAGTGCCAGGTCTCGATAATCTCCAGCAGCCATGCTAAGCCCCTGATAGGCGTGGACCCTGAGAGGCTCAAGATAAGCAGCGGGGCGAGGAAGAAGCTAACCGAGATATTCATGGAGCGTCATGCAAAAAAGGAGCTTAGATGGAATGTGACGATTTATCCGACCATGGCCTTGGCCCAGGAGGCCGGGATGGGTCCCATCGAGTTCGAGGAGTTCGTCTATAGGGCCTGTATGGTGGATGAGGGGGACCCGGTGGAGAGGTGGAGGCGGAAGGCCGAGGAGCAGGAGAGGATAGCCCAGACACTAAACAAGGTCGATGAGCTTAGGTTCAAGTCCCCTGACATGGACCTCGTGGTGAAGGTGGGTGGACGCAAGTGGATAAACGATGACGGGCATTATAACATGCCTGCCGGCGAGGTCTTCACAGGCCCCGTGGAGGACTCTGCGGAGGGCTACGTGAGGTTCAGCTACCCTGCTGTCTGGAGGGGTATAGAGGTCGAGGACGTTAGGCTGACCTTCAGGAGGGGCGAGGTGGTGGAGGCCAGGGCTGGAAAGGGTGAGGAGCATCTGAGGAAGCTTCTGGAGACGGATGAGGGAGCGAGGAGGCTCGGGGAGCTGGCCTTCGGCCTAAACTACAACATAACACGCCACACCAAGCTCATACTCTTCGACGAGAAGATAGGCGGGACAATCCACATGGCCCTCGGAGCATCCTACCCAGACACAGGGGGCAGGAACAAGTCGGCAATCCACTGGGACCTCATAGCCGACATGAGCAGGGGCAAGGTCTACGCCGACGGAGACCTAATCTACGAGAACGGGAGATTCCTCGTATAGGTTTTTATTGCCCCATTAACGCCTCAAGCCAAGGGTGGAGAGCGTCTTTGGGACTCTACGGAAGGCTGCAGGAGCTGTGGAGGGAGAAGCCCGAGGAGCTTAAGGCCCTGATGAAGGAGAGGCTGATTAAGTGGAGGAGGCAGCCCGCCATAGTTAGGGTCGAGAAACCCCTCAGGCTCGACAGGGCCAGGGCCCTCGGATACAAGGCCAAGCAGGGCTTCGTGGTGCTACGTGTAAGGGTCAGGAGGGGAGGGTTCCAGAAGCCGAGGCCACGGGCGGGCAGGAGGCCCAAGGCCCTCGGAGTAGTCAAGCACAAGGTCAACGTAACCATGGCCGAGGAGGCCATACAGAGGGCCAAGCGCAGGTATCCGAACCTCTACCCCCTGGGAGCCTACTGGGTGGCCGAGGACGGGATGTATAAGTGGTTCGAGGTCATCATGGTGGACCCCTACCACCCAGCCATAAGAAGCGATAAGGATGTCCAGCTCCCCAACACCCTCCTAAGAAGGATTGAGAGAAGGTTGTCCAAGGACTAGGTTTATTAGCCTCCTACATCCATAACGCCGTTATGAGCCAGGCAAATGGAGGAAAACTCGGGATAATAGTCCAGTCTGGGGCTGCCAACAGGCTCTGCTGCGTGGTTGTCTATGCTGCCTCCGCCCTTTCCCTTGGATGGGAGGTGGTTCTGCACCTCGTTAATGAGGGGTTGGCCGCATTCAGGAAGGATACTGCCGGGAGGGTCTGGGGGAGCGGGAGCCCGAGGGATTACAGCCTTTACCCAGCCCAGTATGAGCCGCATGTGGAGACCTATCTGAGAAACCTCCACCAACTCATCGAGAAGGGCGAGTTCCAGGACTGGCCTGTGATGTTGGCCGACCTCAAGAAGCAGTTCGGCGAGAGGTTCAGGATATATGCATGCCCCTTGGCCGCCCAGACCTACGGGGTAACCGAGAAGGACCTACTGGACATAGTGGACGGGATAAAGGATGGAGCCGCATTCCTCAAGGAGCTTGAGGGCGGAACCATAATGGTCTTCTAACCCTCCCCAACTTTTTCCTGATGCTTGACTACACCGAGGTAAATCCTGCCGCTCCTAGACCTGTAGGCAGGCCTCCCCAAAGCCACAACCATCATGTTCTCCATGCCCTCGGAGTATGGCTTGAAGAACTCGACGACATCCTCGTCATAGAAGGTTAGGCCCGTGGCCCCCAAGCCGAGGCTATATGCCGAGAGGTAGAGCCTCCCAGCGATTACCCCTGCCTCGAACTGGGCCACCCTATACCCACGGTTCCCCATTATGCTCAGAGTCTCCTCAAGCCGGTTCATGAGGAAGGCTGTGGAGGACGAGCTGAATCCAAGCTCCTGCTCAAGGCACAAGTATCCGCACATCTCCCTGAACCTGCCCTTCCTAAGCCTCCGCAGAGACCCCGAGGCCCAGTCATAGTAGTAGGACCCTGGCTCCAGGCCATCCACGTCGTTGATCATCAGGAAGGGGTGGGTGAGGTTCCCCGCTCCTCCGCCGTGAAAGTCTGCGGCCACGCCCGTTAATGAGTGTCTGAGGATTACGCCTAACTGTTCGAGCCCGATGGACTCGAGGGAGAATCTTCTGGTCGAACCCCTCCTTAGGATGACCTTCCAGAGCGGGGGAGACCTCTCCTCAATGTCTCCGAGAGCTATCTCCTCGGAGTCTATCTCCAGGGGTTTCTCGCCGTGGCCTCCAGCCCTCTCCCTCCACTCCCTAACCTCTCCAGGGCTCTCCAGCGAGGATGCCTCATGAATCTCCCTAATCTCCCTGTAGTCTATGATGTATCTGGAGG
>JAHSRM010000011.1 GCA_021650775.1 Candidatus Benthortus lauensis | reverse complement strand
TATCACCCCGCCTCCCCTTCCACCGCCCTCTCCTATGATCCTGAAGCCCCTGAGCCTGCCCGCAAGGCTCCTCGGAACCGATGCTAGGAGGGCTCCCGAGCTAATCAGCCTTAGGGGGTCGCATCCGAGGACCCTGCATATCTCCTTCGTCTCCTCGGCCACTGGGACCCTGTCTCCGTAGAGCCTTATCTCCCTCCCGCTCGCCTCAGCCATCTCGTAGACCCCTCCCAGGACCCCTCCCTCGGTCGGGTCATGCATAGCGTTCGCCATGTCCCCCCTGGCCAGCCTGAGGGCCGGCTTGACCACGCTTATCCTCTCCATGAACCTTGAGGCTGCTCTAAGAATCCTTGAGGGCAGGAGCCTCCCGAGCCTCTCGGCCAGGTCGTGGGCCAGGATGGCGGTTCCCTCTGCTCCAGCCCAGCCCCACATCACGAGTAGGTCCCCCCTCCTCGCACCCGAGGAGCGTATAGGCTTGGAGGAGACCAGGGGCCCCATCATGTATCCTGCTATGATTGGGTGGGTTATCCCCGGCGCCACCTCCGTGTGGCCCGTGGCCACGGCTACCCCGAGCTCCCTCGAGGCCTCGTCTATCTCATCGACTATGGTCTTAAGGTCTCTCTGGGTGGAGCCTTCGGGTAGGAGGATTATCGGGGAGAACCACCTCGGCCTCCCGCCCGCCACGGCCACGTCGTTGGCGTTTATGTGGACCGAGAGCCAGCCCACCCTCCTCCCTGCGCCGGTTATGGGGTCTGAGGCCACGACCAGCATCTCTCCGCCGACCCTCACTACGGCTGCGTCCTCGCCGTAGCCTGGGCCTACCACCAGGCCTCTCCCGTGTGCTCCAAGCCTCCTGAGGACTATGTCCTCGAGGGTTCTCCTATCTATCTTCCCCAGCCTCAGCCTGGGCATCCCAGCACCATCGGTGTAGGCAACCTAAAGAACCCTTAGAGCCTGTTCCTCAGAACCCTCTCCACACGCTTGACGTGGCTGGGCGAGCTGACCCTGAAGAACATGGAGAGCTTCTCGTCGAATATCCTGAGGCTATTGCTGGAGAGGTATAGGACCCTCCTCGCCTTCCTCACAACCTCCTCCATGCTCGCATCAGGGTTACTCTCAAAGAGCTCCGAGAAGGTCTTCCTGTTGTAGGACGCCATGAGGTAGGTTACCTGCCTGGCAGGGTTCCTCGGGAGGACTGCGGTGAACCTCCTCGAGGCCTCGACCAGGAAGTTGGTGAACTCCCTCGTGATTAGGGGTGCGTCGCATGGTAGGACCACCACGCTGTCTCCCTCGGCGGCCTCGACGGCGAACTCTATCTGGCTCCTCACGCTCTCGGCAGGTCCCGAGACCACGACCCTGGCGAAGTGCTTCTCTGCCAGCTGGCTGAACCTCTCGACCTTCTCCCTACCCTCCACAGCTATCAGGACATCGGTAACCTCGTCCGGGATAGAGTCGAGGACATACTCTATCATGGGCTTGCCGGCTATGGGGTAGAGGCCGCGCTCATATCCCCTAAACCCCCTCATATTGGCTAGGACGACCGCCGAGGGCTCGCTCACGGCCCACGCATCACCTCTAAGAACCTCGATTTAATCCCTGCCCAACACCTCCGCCCCGAGGACGATTAGGTCGCCCCCAAGGCTCGGAGGAGGCCACATCAACAAGACCTCATAGCTTATCTTAAGGTTTCCCCTAGAGCCTCCGCCCAGCCCGCCGAAGAGGAGCTCGAGTAGGCCTGGTGAGGGCGGCTTGATGAATCTTGTGGGAGCGGTGTCGGGTAGTCCTGCCAGCTCCCTGGCCCTGGCCACTGCGTCCTCGAGGCTTCCCACAGCGTCTACCAGCCCTGCCTCGTATGCCTCTGTCCCTGTGTAGGGTTTGGCGGTGAAGACCTCCTCCCAGTCCCTTACCTTGCCTTCACGGGCCTCCCTGACCCTCTCCTGGAAGACCTCGGCCACCCTGTCTATGATTCCCTGTAGGACCCTCCTGTCCTCCTCGGTCATGCTTCTCCAGGTGTTTCCCACATCCTTCAGCCTACCGCTCTTGAACACCTCGGCCTTCACGCCCAGCCTCTCGGCAAGCTCCTCGATGGTTATCACCATGGCTATCGCCCCCACCGAGCCTGTCAGGGATGAGGGCGAGGCGACTATCTCGTCCCCGGCCAGGGATATGTAGTAGCCGCCCGAGGCGCCATACTCGGAGATATAGGTTACGACCACCCGCTCCTCGGCCAGCCCCTTAAGCATACGGTATATCTCCTCGGAGGCCACCGCACTTCCCCCAGGGCTATTCACGAGGACTACCACGGCCTTGGCCATGGGGTCGGAGCTCACGAGGTCCAGGGTCCTCCTAACCTTCTCGGGTGTGAGGGGTGTTCCGAAGAGGGAGATGGGCGACTCCTCATAGGCTATGACGCCGCTCAGCTCCACCACCGCAACATACTCTACGGGGGCCCTCCCGAGGCCTCCGAAGACCACCGCCCACCAAATTGCCGAGACAACCCCTGCCGAGACTAGGGCGGCCACCAGGACCCAGACCCAGGTTCTCCCAGCCATACCTCACCTCCAACAATCCACCAGCCACGCCAAAACCTTTCCCGTCAAGAATCCTAGAGTCCCCTCCCCGAGAATCCCCGAGTCTTATCCACCCGGGCCGGCTAACTAACCGCTATATAGCATCGGGGAGCCAGGCCTACCCCAGTGAAGTCAGGTATGAGGTTCCCGTTTGGATTCGGGCAGAAGAGGGCTCCCGAGCAGAGGCGTCAGCCGATACTCGTGGGCAGCAGGATGGTGGAGATACTGACCCACCTGAAGATACAGGCCGAGAAGCTGAACAGGACCTACCAGAGGCTGGCGGCCAGGGACAGGGAGCTATTCGAGGCATGTATCAGGGCCGAGCAGGAGCTCGACAGGGACAGGGCCACGATCTACGCCAACGAGATAGCCCAGCTACGCAAGATGAGCAGGACCATACTCAGAAGCCAGATAAGCCTGGAGAAGGTCATCCTGAGGCTCGAGACGGTCAAGGAGTTTGGGGATGTGATGAACGTCCTGGCGCCTGCCACGAGGATTATTAAGCAGGTTCAGTCGGAGCTTACGGGCCTGGTCCCGGAGGTGGCCCACAACCTTAGGATGGTGGACGAGATGCTGGAGGGCATAATAGTGGAGGCTGGCAACGTTACCGGTGCAACGGTCTCGGTGATGGTGGCTGACAGCGAGGCGAGGAGGATACTCGAGGAGGCGTCGGAGATAGCGGCCCAGCGTATGAACAACCAGTTCCCCGAGCTACCCGAGAACCTTAGGGAGCGTGGCCAGACGGCGAGGGACAACGTGGCCTAGCAGGCCTCTATACCCTCCTCGCTCCTCTCCTCATATATTTCCGGAACACCCTTTATGCAGATGAACTCCAGGGGCTCGTTCCCCTCGTTGAAGAACTGGTGAATCTCGTTGGACTCGATGAGTATTGCGTCCCCTGGCTTGACCTCCACCTCCCTCCTCTCACCATCCTTAATCGTCACCAGCCTCCCCCTGCCCCTGAGGATATAGACCTCATGCTCATACACGTGCTGGTCATAGCTCGTCTTCCCCCCAGGCTCAACAACAAATATCCTCATGTGGAATTTCCTCGCACCCTCACGGTCCGTGATTAGATACTTCCCCCAAACCTTCTCGGCGTCACCCTTAATGAGCTTACGTGCCTCAACCTCCCTCTCATTAACCAGGAACATCGACCATCAAGACTCCTGGCCGGCTTTTAAACTTTAGGATAACTCAGAGGATTAGGTTGCCTGTTGAGGGGTCGAATATACGTATCTTCTCGGCGACGAATTTCACTGGGACCGTGTCTCCAGGGCTTACCCTTACACCCAGGGGGACCTTGGCCTTCAGGCTCTCTCCATAGAATTGTAGGTGTAGTATCTGGCGGTTGCCCGCATGCTCAACGTGGATGCACGTGGCCCTCATGGCGTCTCCACCCTCCTCAACCTTGACATACTCGGGCCTGATGCCGAAGACGACCTTCCCCGGAACCTTAATCTCCCCGACGCCCTCGATACTGTATCTGAAGCCGTTCTCGTTGGTCATCACGAGGCAGCCTCCCTCAACAGATGCACTGCATTCAATCAGGTTCATCCCCGGGTTCCCTATGAACCAGCCCACGAACGAGTTGCTTGGACGGTCATACAGCCTCTCGGGGACATCGTATTGGAGTATCTTCCCATCCTTCATCACGGCTATCCTCTCGGCCAGCGTCAGGGCCTCGGCCTGGTCATGAGTCACATATATCATGGATTTACCTAGGTCGAGCTGTATCTGCTTCAGCTTGGTCCTCAGCTCCACCCTCATCTTGGGGTCTATGACTGTGAGCGGCTCATCGAGTATGAATATCGAGGGGTCCCTGATTAAAGCCTTGGCTAGGGCCACCTTCTGCCTCACGCCTATGTCGAGTCTCCCCGGCTTCATCCCCAGATACTCCTTTATCCCCATGAGCTCGGCTATCCTGTTCACCTCCCTCCTAACCTCGTCCTCAGGCATCTTCTCAGCCCTAAGCGGTAGGGCTATGTTCTCGTAGACGGATACGGTTGGGTAGAGGATGGGGAACTGGAAGACCATGGCGACGTTCCTCTCCCTCGGCTCCTTCCCTGTTACATCCTCGTCATCGAAGTATACCCTCCCCTTGGTGGGCTTCTCGAGGCCAGCTATTATCCTAAGGGTTGTGGTTTTACCGCATCCGGAGGGGCCTAGGAGGCCGACCAGCTCTCCCTCAGGTATTTCGAGGGTCACGTCGTCTACTGCGACTGTTCTGGGCGGGAATATCTTGGTTACGTGGTCTAGATACACTTTAACCATGCTCCCCACCCCTCATCAGGAATCTCTCATCCGAGCCAAAGATGTATAGGTCGCTTAGGTTGAATGCGACTTTTACTCTCTCGCCTATGGGTTTCTTGTAGATTGCTGGGACGAAGACCCTGAGATATTCTTTCTCGCCCACGTCTAGGTGGACTATGGTGTCCGAGCCTATCACCTCAGTCAAGGCTATTCTTCCCTCGAACTCTACGTCTCCTCCGCCGCCCAACTCCTTAATCCTCAGATGCTCGGGCCTTATCCCGATTATGACCCCGCTATCGCCGATTTTTCCAAGGAGCTCAAACTCGAATAACCTGGTCTTCACGATTGTTCTCCCTCCCCCGGACTCGGCTCTGCCCTCAATCGAGTTCATCTCGACTACCCCAAGATACTTCCCCACGAACAGGTTCCACGGCCTCTCATAGAGTTCATGGACGTTCCCTGTCTGGATGTCTCTACCCCCATTCATTATGGCTACTATCTGGCCGAGGGATAACGCGTCTATCGGGTCGCTTGTAATTAGTATCACGTTTTTCCCTAACTCCTTCTGTATCTTTCCAAGCTCCGCCCTCATGTCCTCCCTAATCTTGTAGTCTAGCCTGACCAGGGGTTCGTCGAGGATTACCACGTCGGCGTCCTTCACCAATGCCCTGGCTATCGATACTCTCTGCCTCTCTCCGCCGCTCAGCTGGGAGGGGTAGTGGGTCAGCCTATGATGAATCTTGAGATACCTGGCCACCTCCTCAACCCTCCTCCTAATCTCCTGGCTTGAAAGCCTCTTCACCTTCAGGGGGCTCGCAATATTCTCGTATACGGTCAGGTGGGGGTAGAGGGCGAAGTCCTGGAAGACAACAGCGACCCCACGCTCAACAGGCTCAAGCCCGGAGACATCCCTCCCATCAAAGAGTATCCTTCCGGAATCAGGTCTATCCAGGCCGGATATCAGCCTCATAATCATGGTCTTCCCGGAGCCCGGGGGGCCGAGAATACAGAAGAATGATTTATCCGGGATTGTTAGGTTGATGTCCTGGACTATCGGTCTCCCCTCTATGCTCTTGCTCACGTTCTCCAACGTAATCTCAACCATCGCCCATCATCTACCCATGTATAGGCGGATAATATACTTTCTGAAGAGTATGAGGATTATTATCGGAGGTATCGATGCAAGCGTCCCTATGGCTCCAAGAACATTCCACTGAATCCTCTGACCAAGCTTCAACTGAGGTAGGTAGGCAGTATAGGTCACAACCTTCCCACCAGCTATCTTCAAGGCGAATAGGAACTCGTTCCAGAGGAAAAGCCACACAAGGGCCACGGTCGCCGCAAGCCCCGCCCCCAGCAGCGGAAGAACATACCTCCTGAACCTTGAGAAGAACTTGTATCCGTCTACCTTTGCTGCATCCTCTATGCTTGTAGGTATGCTGTCCATGAATCCCTTTAGGAGCCACACGGCCAGGGGGATGGAGAAGACGGTGTATGTCCAGATTAGGGCAGGGTATGTGTCGTAGAGGCCGAAGGTGGACCAGTAAATGAATATTGGTAGAACTACTGCGAAGGGTGGGACCATCCTGAGTGTTAGGAGTATGAAGAAGGATGTGTCATCGTTCATAGGGGCCTTGGAGAACCTTGAGAAACCGTATGCTGCGAACAACGAGACTATCAGGGCTATTATGGTTGCTGATGTGGCTACTATCATGCTTGTCAGGAACGTGTAGATTATCCTCGTGTTGAAGACTCTTTCATAGGCCTCCAACGTGGGCTGGAAGTCCACGAATGGTATGAGCTTGGGAGGTATGCTGAAGACATCGTTTATGTTCTTGAACCCCGTTATGACGGTTACATAGAACGGCCCTATCACGAATAATCCGTAGATGATTAGGAAGATTATTCCCAGAATCTTCTTGACACCCATTCCTTCAACCCCTCCTCGTAAGCATCCTCCAGAACACGTATGTTATGAGGCCTGCCGCAATGAGGGTTGCGAAGGATAGGGTCGCAGCGTATCCTATGTTCCTGTAGCTGAAGGCCTGGAGGAAGACGTAGAACCCTATAATCTCTGTCGCCAACCCAGGTCCACCATAGGTGATTAGGAGTATCTTGTCTATTGTTATGTACATTAGGATGAATCTGAGTAGGGCTGCCACGACTACGGCGTCCCTTATGTGGGGCCATGTTACCACTCTGAACGTCGTCCAGGGCGAGATTCTGTCCAGGTTTGCGACCTCATACATCTCCTGGGGGATGGATGTCCTTGCTGCGAATATTAGGAGTAGGGGTAGGGGGGTCCACTGCCATATATCTGCGAGGATAAGCGAGTTTAATGCCATCTCCTCGCTCAGCCACCCCACAGGAGGGAGACCCACCGCCCTGAGCAGCGAGTTAATGTATCCCTGTGGTGTTAGGAGCATGAGCCATATGTGGGCTGCTATGGCCTCGGAGAGGGTCATCGGTATAAGGAAGATAACAAGTATGGCGAATCTCAGGACCTCGTTCCTGATTACGTTGACCAGCACGAGTGCGACTGCCATCCCTAGGAGAACCTCCGCCGCAGTCCCCAAGCCCGTGTAATACAGTGTCCTAAGAACCGCGTCGAAGAGCCTCTTATCGGTGAATAATGCGATTATGTTGTCGAGTCCCACGAAGACCGGGCCCTTCATGGGGAGATACTTGTGGAAGAGTGAGTAGATTAGCCATGGGAGGACGTATCCTACGAGAGACCAGATAACTATGGTGGCGGGTAACTGTAAAAATATGGGGAGGCGGGAGGAGAAGCCTCTCCTCGGCATCTCTAGATATACCCCAGCTTAGCCATCTTGCCGTAGAACTCTTCCCAGGTCTTGAGATACTCCTCCCTGCCGATTATGTCCATGTATTTGTCCCTTATGTCTATCCACTGGGCAGCAGCGTCTTTGACGGCCTGCTCCGGGTCCTTACCGCCCAAGACCTGCTGGACCTCCCTAGAGAGGCTCTCCTGATACTCGACTGTCCCCGGGAAGGTTGGCTGCGGGAACCCGACCCTCAGGTTCGCTAGACCTCCGGCCAGATGCGCTCTGGCGGTCTCTATGTCGGGGAAGATTGGCTGAACGTTCGGCCACTCCTCGCTGGGCTTCTTGTAGGGGTTCGACTTGATGTATGCCTCGGCGCCTATGTCAGTCATGTGGATATACATGTATGGGTCGGTTCCGCTGTCATAGTCTGCGGCCGTCCATATGCTGTAATGCCAGTGGGAGACATGGTATCCTACGTAGAAGGCGGCGAGCTTGGTCTTCTCATCCAGGTAGTTGGGTATTATCCATGTCCTGTTGTAGGGCATCATGGCTCTATGGACTATCTTCCCCTTCTCCGGGTCAGGGTATCCCGGCATGAGGCCGTTTCTCAGGTATCCCTTGACGGGCGGCACCTGACCCCACTCGTTGATGTCTATCCACCATATCTGGGAGACAACCTTGCCTGAGAGCCAATACTCCACGGTCTCGCTGGCTCCGAAGTTCTGGACACCCTCAGGCATGTATTCCACAAGCTTCTGGAGATAGGCCATGGCCTCTATGGCCCTGTCCTGGGGGTGAAGCGGCGTCTCCATATTCTTGTCAAAGTAGTTCACCCCATAGCTGGCCGCTATGTCGAAGTAGAATGCCCAGCTCCATGGGGGTGCGGCCCAAATCATGGTGGGCCACAGAACCTCTGCCCCGGGTATCGTCTTGTCGTCGGGTAGAACCTGCTCTGCGAAGAACTTGCACTGGAGGAGCCACTCGTCCCATGTGTCGGGTGGGGCTACGAGGGGTCTTCCCTCAGGATGCCACTCCTTGTATGCTGTTCTGAACTCCTCCTTCTCATAGAAGGGATACAGGTAATTCCATAGGTGGACGTCTCCATCGAAGGGTATGGTCCATATCTTCCCCTGATAATTCATGTAGAACTCCCTGTAGGGTGGCATGACCTGCTGGAAGTATTCGTCGGAGCCATAGAACATGTCATAGTATTTGTCGAGCGGCTCAACCTTCCCCGTCAAGACGAAGTCCGCTATGAATGAGGGTGTAATCTGTATCAGCGGATACTCGGTTGAGTTCGTGTCAAGTAGGCTGAATCCCTCGTCCTTAAGCAGGGGTATATCAACAAGCTTCGTTACCCCAATCTCCACCCCAACCTCATTATTCAGCAGGTCCGCATACCATTCAAGCATCCTCCCGGCGAATGAGTCGTGCAGTGACTTCACCTCGGCGCCCTTCAGCCTGTCATAGAGCCATGGGTTCTTCTCACCTGGGGGAAGCAAAGGAATCTTGGGGAGAGCTGCTGGCGCACCCTCGGCTGGCGTCACCGTCGTGGTAACGGTCTTGGTTACTGTCTGGGCCGCTCCTCCGCCCACCGTCTCCGTCTTAGTTACAGTCTCGGTCACGGTTCTTGCCTGCGCTCCGAGGGAGCCGAGTGCGTATCCACCCGCTATCCCGACGATGAGTCCTCCGACACCAGCCGCGACAGACTTCAGAACCCCACGCCTACTAATCCTTCTATCATCCCGCATTTTCATCACGGTGAAATTTTAGGGAGAAAGATGATATAAAAATTTTAGGAATTTTTGCCAATTATCAAATATAAGGGCTATAATTCCCAAGTTTTCTCCACATCTGCCCAAGCTTCTTCACTTCAGGATCTCCATCAGCGTTGCAGTTATCGTTGTGGAGTCTCCTGTTTTCATAGCTTCCTCCAGGTTCTTCATACCGATTTTATCGATTAACTTATCAAGGATTTTAAGGTTCTCTATGGATCTCTGGCACATCTTTACGGGGTCTTCCCGGTAGGGGTATATGTCGAGGGAGAGCCATCCCCTGTAGTCTATCTTCCTTAGCCAGTAGAAGAACTCCAGGTTCTCCCAGAGGTTTATTGAGGAGACTATTAGGTCGTGGTCCCAGTCCCTGTAGTTGTCGTTGAAGTGTATGTGGAATAGCCTATTCTTTCTGTGGAGTAGGACTATCGACTCCGAGGGGTTCTCGAAGGCGTAGAGGGCGTGGCCGAAGTCCATGGTTACCCCCACGTTCCTGAGCCCGACTTCCTCGGCAAGCATCAGGGCCTTCCCGACGGTTCCTATGAATATGTGGGTCCTAGGCTCCTTGAGCTTATACTCCAAGGCAACCTTGACGTCGCCTCTGTGGGAGGCTATCTCCCTGACGCTCTCCGAGAGGTTGTTCCAAGCCTTTAGGTAGTCGGCCTGGAATGGGTAGTCATATCCGTCGTGGCCAAGCCATAGGGTAACCGTCTCGCATCCAACCTCCTTGGCAGCGTCTAAAGCCTTCTTGGAGAGCTCTATGGCCTCCCTCCTTATCTTCTCGTCCATAGAGGAGAGGGACCCGTTAATCCACTTCCTCTTGGTGAATAGGTCCACTATCATCCCCGAGACCTTAAATCCATGCTTCTTGAGGAGGGACTTGAACTCGTCTATGTTCTCGTCGCTGAACTCCACAGGGTATATGACCTCCAGGCCCTCCGCTCCCTCAACCTTCGACGCCCTCTCAAACTTCTCCTCCATGCTCCTCGCATCATGATACACCGTAAACCTGTCCTGGAGCTGCCCAAATAGCCAGAACCCAATACCATACCTTATCTCCAAGGACTGAATCCACCTCCAGACAGGCTCTAAGTGTAAAGACTTGGAATTAAGTTTTCCTGACCATGTCTGGGTTAGGATAGAAAGATTTTTCCATCAGTTAGATGTCTGGTTAATGCCGAGGTGTAGGGTTATGGGGGAGAAGATGCATGCGGTCGTGATTCATGGGAAGGAGGACTTCAGGTATGATGAGGTTCCCAAGCCCAAGCCAGGGCCGGAGGAGGTGCTGGTAAGGATTGGCAGGGCCGGGATATGCGCCGCAGACCCCAAGATCTTCCACGGGAAGGGATACTTCAGCCCAATAGTATACCAGAACACCCCGATAATAGCCGGCCACGAGTTTGTTGGGGAGGTTGCGGAGCTCGGGCCTGGGGCCAAGGAGAAGTGGGGACTAGAAGAGGGAGACAAGGCGATAATGGAGCACATAGTCCCATGCAGGGAATGCTATTACTGCAAGAGGGGTCTATACAACCTCTGCCAGGTCCACTACATCCCGGGCGTGAAGGGGGTGAATGGGGGATGGGCCGAATACATGCTCTATCCCAGGGGAGCCATCATACACAAGGTTCCGAACGAGCTTCCCTGGGACGCCGCAGTCCTGATAGAGCCCCTGGCATGCGCAGTCCACGCAGTCGAGAGGGTGAAGGTCCACTTCGAGGACACGGTTGTGATAATAGGTGATGGACCTATAGGATACTTGATGCTAGAGGTCGTGAAGCTGAAGAACCCTAAGATGATAATCATGTCGGGGCATCACGACGAGAGGCTCAGGATAGCCAAAGAGCTTGGGGCAGACCTGGTCGTGAACTCCAAGAAGGAGGACATCGTTGAGGTTGTTAAGAGGGAGACCGACGGGATAGGTGCGGACGTTGTTCTCGAGGCGGCGGGGACAGCCTCAGCCGTCAAGGAAGCAGTCGAGCTGCTCAGGAAGAGGGGCAGGATGATGGTATACGGGGTCTACGCCGAGAACGCCTCGATAGACTGGAGCATAATCAGCGACATCAAGGAGCTGGAGATATTCGGCGGGCACCTCGCACCCTACGTCTACCCGGCGGCCATAAGGTTCCTTGCGAAAGGATACGTGAGATACGATAAGATAGTTACCCACAACTTCCCCCTGAAGGATTGGAGGAAGGCGATAGACACGGCTGAGAACAGGCGGGAGGGAGCGATAAAGGTCTCGATGACGCCCTAACACACCCCTTGGAGGATAATGGAGTTGCCTGAGGGACCATACCTACTGGGCATAGACCTAGGGACGATGCTAATCAAGGCAGTGATATTCACCGCAGATGGCGAGGAGGTCTCCTCGAACGGTATGGAGGTGGGGGTCGAGTATCCGAGGCCAGGGTGGGCCGAACAAGACCCAGAGATGCTCTGGAAAACCACATGCAAGGTGATAAAAGGGCTGCTCGAGAAAGCCCCCATAGCCCCGGAGGAGATAGAGGGAATATCGCTGACAGGCCAGATGCATGGAACCTTCCTTGTCGATAAGGATGGCCGGCTCGCCAGGAAGCGTGCGATAATCTGGCTCGACTCAAGAAGCAAGGAGATAATGAACCAATTCTATGAAAGGGGTGTAGCCGACACGATATACGATGTCTCGGGGTGGAGGCTGATAACAAGCATGCAAGTCCTCCACCTAAAGTGGCTCCTCGAGAACGAGAAGGAGGTGCTGGAGAGAACGGCGCACTTCATGGCATGCAAGGACTACATAAGGTTCAGGCTTACAGGCGAGGCTGCAATGGACTACACCGATGCCTCGGTCACAGGGTTGATGGACCTACGTAGGGCCACGTGGTCCCAGGAGATACTCAAGATTACCGGAATACCGGAGGGAATCCTCCCAGAGTTGAAAGGCTCCTGGGAACTCGGGGGAGAGGTGACCAGGGAGGCCTCAAGCGAGACGGGGCTGAGGAAAGGGACACCCGTGGCCGTTGGGGCTGGAGATATTTGTGCGACTGCTCTGGGGGCGGGGGCGGTCAATCCAGGCCAGCTAACAGCAATAATAGGGACGGCGGGAATCTACGAGCTAACGGTCGATAAACCCCTACTCGACGAGAAGAGAACATACTCGGTCGCATACCACGCCATCCCCGATAAATGGCTCCTCGAGGCGGTCCAGATGACCGCTGGCGCAGCCTTGAGGTGGTTTAAGGACGAGTTCTGCGGGGAGGAGGCACGGGAAGCGGCTGAGAGAGGTGTAAGCCCATACGTCATACTAGATGAGAAGGCTGCGGGAAGCCCGGTCGGCTCAAGGGGGGTCATATTCCACCCGTTCCTCCAGGGCGAGCGTTCACCCTTCATAAACCCCGACGCACGTGGATTACTCTTCGGCCTAGGCCTCTGGACAGGGAAGGGAGACGTGGTCAGGGCCATCCTGGAGGGTGTGGCCATGGCCGCAAAAGACAATATAGAGGTCTTCAGGCAGAGGGGGGCGACGGTAAACGAGATACGGATGACGGGTGGAGGGGCCAAAAGCCCCCTATGGAGCCAGATAATGTCGGATGTCCTGGGAACAAGGATAAGGGTCCCGAAGGTAAAGGAGTGCGGCGCACTTGGCTCGGCGATAGAGGCGGGTGTTGCGGCCAAGGTGTTCAGGGACCCGGTGGAGGGGGCGGAAAAGATGGTTAAGATTGAGAAGGAGTATACCCCGAACCACGAGAACACGGAGAAGTATCAAAGAATATTCAGGCTATACAAGAAGCTATACGAGACAATCTGGAACATTTACGGCGAGGCCTCGGAGCTTTTCTCAAACCTCTAACAATTTATTAATCCCATGGGGCGCTGATTAGGTATGGCTGAATTCAAGGTCTTGGTGGCCGGGGACACGTTCATGGAGCCGAGGGTCTTCTCCAGCATAGTCGAGGATGTCCTGAGGAGAAATGGATTGAACGCCGAGGTTAGGGCTGTCGAGTGGCCCTTCAAGGGATACCAGAAAGGAAGGCTGATGGGCGTGAAGCGTGAGATAAGGGAGTTCGCAGGAGACCCGGGAAAGCTGGCCAGCATGGTGGGGGACATAGATGTGCTGCTAGTCCACGTGGCACCTGTCACCAAGGAGGTCCTTGAGGCTGCGGGGCGGCTTAAGGTTGTCGGATGCGCACGTGGGGGGCCCGTAAACGTGGACGTTGATGCGGCGACCATGATGGGTGTCCCGGTGATATATACTCCGGGCAGGAATGCGGAGGCCGTGGCAGACTACACCATGGGCCTCATACTAGCCATGAGCAGGAACATAGTCAGGGCCCATGTCAAGCTCAAGGAAGGGGTGTGGAGTGAGGAGTTCTATGAGTATAGGCACTGTGGGGATGAGCTTTCCGGGAAGACCCTGGGGCTGGTGGGCCTGGGGAGGGTTGGGGTCGAGGTTGCTAGACGGGCCAAGGCATTCGGAATGAGGGTAATCTCCTACGACCCATATGTCTCCAGGGAGGCTATGGCCTCGCATGGGGTCGAGAAGACCGAGCTGGAAACCCTGCTACGTGAATCCGACTTCGTCTCAATCCATGCCAGGCTAACCCCTGAGACAAGGCACATGATAGGCGAGAGGGAGCTAAGGTCCATGAAGCCCACGGCGGTTCTCGTTAATACTGCGAGAGGAGAGATAGTCGATGAGAAGGCCCTAATCAAGGCCCTGCGTGAAGGATGGATAGCTGGAGCAGCCCTAGACGTCTTCGAGAGGGAGCCGCTTCCACCCGGCCACCCACTCCTAGAGTTCGAGAACGTCATCGTAACGCCCCACATAGCGGGGGCCTCCAGGGAGACTGTCCGACGCTCCGCCAGGATGCTTGCAGAGGATACTGCGAGGATACTCAAGGGAGAGAGACCGAGGTTCTGCATGAATCCCGAGGTGTTTGAGAAAAGTTAATCACCCCCTAATCACCTGAATGGCTAAGGTGAGCGGGTTTGAGGGCTGCCGTTTTTTACGGACCCGGGGATGTCAGGATTGAGGAGGTTGATGTTCCCCGTCCCGGTCCAGGGGAGGTTGTGGTGAAGAATATCGTGGCCCTCACATGCGGGACAGACCTCAAGATGTTTATCCGAGGCCACCCATACGCCAAGCCCCCCGTCATAATGGGCCATGAGTTCACGGGGGTTGTGGTGGAGGTCGGTGAAGGTGTTGACTGGGTGAAGCCTGGGGATAAGGTGGTCTCGGTGAACTCGGCTCCTTGCGGCCACTGCATCTACTGCAAGCTCGGGAAGTTCAATCTCTGCGAGAACCTAGGGGAGACCATAATCGGGTTCACGGTGGACGGAGCATATGCCGAATACCTGAAGCTTCCCCAGAGAATCGTAACCTTCAACCTCTATCATCTGCCTAAGGGCGTTGAGCCCGAGGAGGCGGCTTTGCTTGAGCCGTTTGCGTGCGTTGTCCGGGGTCAGAGGCAGATAAACATCGACGTGGGCGACACGGTGGCCATTATCGGTGCTGGGCCTATAGGGTTGATGCACATGCTTCTTGCGAGGCACTCGGGTGCAGGTAAGGTGATTATGCTGGATATAAGCTGGGATAGGCTCAGGTTCGCCGAGGAGCTTGGGGCCGACGTGGTGGCTAATAGCGGTGAGGAGGATGCCGAGGCGAGGGTCAAGGAGGAGAGCGGGGGAATAGGGGCCGACGTGGTCATCGAGGCCGTGGGCAGGCCCGAGACATGGGAGCAGACCCTGAAGCTGGTTAGGAAGGGCGGGACCATACTCTTGTTCGGGGGGCCGCCTAAGGGGACCCAGGCATCGTTCGACACCTACATGACCCACTACGGAGAATTAACCATCCAAGGCTCCTTCCACCACACGCCCCAGGACGTGGTCAGGACCCTTAGGCTAATCCAGTCCAAGAAGCTCCCCCTCAGGAAGCTGATAACCAACCGGGCGAGGCTGGAGGACCTCGTAAGCGTCTTCGAGAGGCTTAAGCAGGGTAAGGAGATAAAGGTGGCTATAACCTTCTAGGCCTCGACAACCACCTTCAGGCTCCGTCCAGCGTCCCTGGCGGTCTGGAAAGCCTCCTCAGCCTCCTCGAGCCTGAACCTATGGGTTATCAGGTCCCTTAGGCTTACCCGGCCCGAGGCTATCAAGCTCAGCATAAGATTCGTCTCCACCTCGCTCGTGGAGTAGCTGGTAACTATGTTGGTCTCCCTGAGGAAGAGCTTGGAGAAGTCTATCTCGGCCTTCTCACCCTTCTCGGGCGCCCCGAAGATTAGTAGGACCCCTCCCTTCCTAATGGTATCCAGGACGGTCTGGAGGGGCTTGACAGTCGGGGTTGCCAGCACACCTATATCCACGCCCCTGCCATCCGTGGCCCCCCTACACTCCTCGGGAAAATCTGCCTCAAGAGGGTTCACCACGATATCGGCCCCAAGCCTGCGTGCCGCCTCAAGCCTGAAGGATGAGAGGTCGGCGGCCGCCACCACCGACGCACCAAAGGACTTGAGGAGCCTGATGAAGATGGCTCCAGTCGGGCCTACCCCTACTATCGAGACGCTGTCACCCGGCCTGAACCCAGCCCTGTTTATCGCCCTGAGGACACAGGCGGACGGCTCTATGAAGGCGGCCTCCTCCCATCCCACGTTGTCGGGGAGCTTGAGGACAGCCCCCCTCTCCACGTTCGTCCTCGGAACCCTGAAGTATTCCGCCAGGCCGCATGGCTCTATGGTGGTCTTGAGGAAGAGGGGGCACATGGTGTAGGAGCCGTGTAGGCAGTAGTAGCATCTGCCGCAGAAGACGTGGTGGTGGACGAAGACCCTGTCACCTGGCCTGAACTCCGAGGTCTTTGACTCGACTACTTCTCCGGCGACCTCGTGGCCTAGCATGGGCGGTGTGATGGGTCTCCCGAAGGCCTTCTCCAGGTCTGTTCCATCTATCCCGCAGACCCTCATCCTCACGAGTATCTCGCCCTCACCTATCTCGGGGACATCCACGTCCCTGACCTCGACTCCCCCGCCCCCAGGCCTAACGAACACCGCCCTCAACCCATCTCACCCCAGCTCCTCAGGGTTCTCGAGAAGCGTCTTAACTGTCTGGAGGAACCTGGCGGCAGGAGCTCCGTCAATAAGCCTGTGGTCGAAGACGAGGGTCAGGTGCCCCCTCCTCCTGACGGTTAATCCTCCGTCGCTGGTCACCGAGGGCTTGGGCTCTATGGCCCCGATTGCGAGGATGGCTGGGTCGGGTGGGTTGATTATCGGGGTGAAGTGGGTTACGCCTAGGTGTCCCAGGTTTGTTACCGTGAAGCTGTGGCCCTCCTGCTCGGCCACCGTTATCTCACCCCTCCTACCCCTCTCCTGGAACCCGTCGATAATCTCCGTGAGCTCCTTCAGGCTCTTCTCGTCAGCCCTCCTTATCACGGGTGCCATCAACCCCTTGGGCGTGTCCACCCCAACCGCCACGTTGACCTCTCCATGATACACTATCTCGTCTCCCTCGAGTGTTAGGTTCATCTCGGGGTGCTTCTTGAGGGCGAGGGCCACGGCCTTGACCACGTATGAGGTTATGGACGGCTTCCCGCTCCTCTCCCTGTGCCTTATCAGGTTCTCTGCGTCGAACTCTGTCATGAGGGCTACTGGTAGGGCTTGGTGGAACCCTGGGGAGAGGCGTGTGGCTATGGCTTTCCTTATCCCTGCGAAGGGAACCTTCCTAACCTTCTCCTCAACCTTCAGGAGGCCCCTCTTCCTCGCAGCCCTAAGCACATCATCCTTGGTTATCCTACCACCTGGCCCCGTCCCCTTAATCTCCTCAAGCCTAATCCCGTATTCTCTCGCAAGCCTCCTCGCTATGGGCGAGGCCTTGACTTCCACCCTCCTGACCTCTTCCCTCGGCTCGGGCTTTGCCTCGGGTTTCTCGGCCTCCTCACCCACTATGGCTATCGGCTCGCCGACCTTCACGGTCTCGCCCTCCCTCCTCAGTATCTTGGTGAGGGTTCCACTGTGCTGGGACTCCACCTCGAACGTCGTCTTCTCTCCCTCGACTATCACTATCACCTCGCCCTTCTCAACCCTCTCGCCCTCACGCTTCCTCCACTCAACTATCTTACCCTCCTCCATCAAGGGGTCGAGCCTAGGCATAACTACCTCGGGCATCCCTACTTCACCAGCCTCCTAACCGCATCCGCAATCTTCTCGGAGTCCACCATGTATTCCCTCTCAAGTGGGGGTGAGAATGGGACGGGCAGGGTTGGAGAGTTCACCCTGACGGGCGGTGCGTCGAGGTAGTCGAAGGCCTCCTCAACAACCATGGCCGCAACCTCCGCCGAGATTCCACCCGTCTTCACGCTGTCGTCAGCTATCACCAGCCTATTCGTCTTCTTCACCGACTCGACTATCGCCTCCTTGTCCATGGGCTGGATGGTCATGAGGTCCACAACCTCCACGCTCACACCCTCCTCCTCAAGCTTCTCGGCGGCAGCCAAGGCCTCCCTAACCGTCCTCGAGACAGCGACAACCGTCACGTCGTCCCCACGCCTCTTCACATCAGCCTTACCCAACGGCACAAGATACTCCTCCTCAGGAACAGGACCCTTCATCCTATGATACAGGACGCCTGACTCGACGAAGAGCACGGGGTTATCGTCCCTGATGGCGGACTTGAGGAGGCCCTTGGCATCCCTGGGGGTCCCGGGTAAGACAACCTTGAGGCCGGGTGCCTGGAGGAACCATGAGGGGAAGAACTGGCTGTGCTGGCTTCCGTGAACCCTGCCCAGGCTATACTGGCATCGGACCACCATGGGTAGCTTGACCTGGCCTCCGCTCATGAACCTGGCCTTGGCGGCGTGGGTGACAAGCTGGTCAAGCCCTATCGTTAGGAAGTCCATATACATTATCTCGGCCACGGGTCTCAGGCCCATCAAGGCCGCTCCTACGGCTGCGCCGACTATCGCTGCCTCGGATATGGGTGTGTCCCTGACCCTCTCCGGCCCGAACTCCTCTAGGAGGCCCTTGGTTACCTTGTAGACTCCGCCGGGCTTGGCCACGTCCTCTCCGAAGATTATTACTGAGTCGTCCCTCCTCATCTCCTCCCTCAGGGCCTCGTTCAAGGCCTCTGCGAAGGATAGCTCACGCACCCCTTCATCCCTCCACGTAGACCAGGTTGTAGAGTTCCTGGAAGGGTAGGTAGGGTGATTTCTCGGCCTCCTCAACCGCCTCGTCGATTATCTCTTTAATCTCCTCCTCAATCTCCCTGAGCTTCCCGTCATCTATTACCCCGGCCTGCTTGAGCTTGGATGTGAAGAGGCTTATCGGCTCCCTCTTCATCCACTCCTCCACCTCCTCCTTGGGCCTATACCAAGCCGTGTCATAGACCCCATGCCCCTTCATTCGGTAGGTCTGGAACTCGATGAAGGCTGGGCCGCCCCCACCCCTAACATGCTCGGAGGCAATCTTGGCGGTCTTGTAGACTGTTATGACATCGTTCCCGAATGCTTGGAAGGTCTTCAACCCGTAGGCCGAGGCCCTGGCGGCTATGCTCTCGCCTGCGAAGACGCTTCTAATGGGCGTGAACTCGGAGTATTGGTTGTTCTCGCAGATGAAGAGGACGGGGAGCTTCCAGGCGGCTGCAAGGTTGAGGCCCTCGGCGAATGCCCCCGTGTTCGCTGCACCGTCCCCGAAGAAGACCACGGCAATCCTGTCCTCACCCCTATACTTGAGGGCCAACCCTATCCCAGCTCCTATCGGTATCCCGCTCCCAACAATAGCCGTAGCCATCGGTATGTTATGCTCAACGCTCATCGCAACATGCATGGAGCCCCCGACTCCCTTACAGGTTCCGGCTGCCTTTCCGAAAAGCTCGGCCATGACCGCTCTGGGCGGGACGCCTCTCGCAAGTGCGTGGCCATGGCCACGATACGTGGATACGACTGGGTCATCCCTCCTGATAGCCCTCATAACACCTACGGCCACGGCCTCCTGGCCGAGATAGAGGTGGCTTGGGCCTATGAGCTTCCCCTCCAGGAACAGCCTCTCAACACGCTCCTCAAACCTCCTAATCAACAACATATCCCTAAGCATGCCAACGAGGATATCGTGGCCCAGGCCGAGCTCCCCATAACTACTGACAGGAACCTCGCCGACAACCTCGATGCTCATACACAGCCTCAAGAACTTTAGACCTCTTATAAAGATTAAGGCATGAAGCATGAAATTCTTAGAATGCTTAAATGAGGCATCATTCACCCTGAAGAGGGTTTGAGGGCTGCGGTTCTATACTCTCCTAGAAGGCTTGTCGTTAAGGATGTTGAGTCACCGAGACCCGGGCCCGGCGAGGTCCTAATCCGTGTTAGGAGCGTGGGTATCTGTCCAAGCGACTTAAGGTTCTATACGGGTGCTGGTAGCTCTGCCAGCGTCCCACTCGGGGAGGAGAGCTATGGGTTGACTGCACATGAGTGGTCGGGGGAGGTTGTGGAGGTCGGGCCAGGGGTGGAGGGGCTTGAAGTAGGGGACCACGTTGTCCCAGACTTCCTCGTCCCATGCGGGAGATGCAGATACTGTGCACGGGGCCTGACGAACCTCTGCCCCAACAGGCGGACATACTTTAGGGGTTTCGCCGAGTATGCCGTGGCCTATGCAGAGAATACTTACAGGGTTCCCGGGGGCGTGGATTTCGACCAGTCATTCCTAACCGAGCCCCTCTCCTGCGTCCTTAACGCCAACGAGATGGCCGGGATAGGGGTGGGGGACGTGGTGGTTGTCGTGGG
>JAHSRM010000095.1 GCA_021650775.1 Candidatus Benthortus lauensis | reverse complement strand
CCATAGACGCCTTGAAGAGGCAGGAGTTGGCGGAGAGGCATGGGGTCCAGAACCTCAGGAAGATGATATCTGGGAGCCAGATACTCCTAACCAACCCAGCATACCTGCTCAACGAGGTCAAGAAGATAATACTGGGTAGAGGCTCGATTCTGAGGGAGTTCCTGGAGAAGCTTGACCTAATAGTGGTGGATGACTTCGACTTCTATGGCCCACGTGAGATAGCCCTCCTCTTCTCCATGCTCAAGCTACTCAAGGAGGCTACGGGGAGGAGGCCGCAATACGCATTCATGACAGCTGCACTCGAAAACCCGGGGGATGTCGCAGAATACCTAACAAGCATAAACGGGAGGGAGACCAGGATAATCTCTGGAAAGGCGTTCAAGGCCCCCAACAAGACCTACATAGTTCTTGGGAAGGATTTGAGGAGGTTCTGGGAGGAGGCGAGGAGGTGGAGGGATAGGCTGGAGGAGGCAGGCGTAGGCGAGGACGTTCTGGAGGCCTTGGAAGACTACGGGGAGTTCAGGAAGAACTTCTACAAGGTGTGGGACGCCCTGAGATACGCTGGAGTAAGTGTCCCCGAGCCTTGGCCCGACCCAGCCGAGATAATCTCCGAATACCTCTTCGACAACGTGGTTACCCTGGTCTTCACAAGGAGCATCGCAAGGGCCGAGGAGATTGTTAGGAGGATTGTCCAGAGAACCGGGAGGAGGGAGAGGATTGCGGCCCACCACCACCTTCTCGAGAAACGTTATAGGAGGGAGGTTGAGGAGGCTGTTAAGAACGGCCTGATAAAGGTGATAGTCTCGCCGAGAACTCTCTCACAGGGGATAGACATAGGGGCCGTTCACAGGGTTGTCCACATAGGTCTCCCCGACGAGGTTAGGGAGTTCTATCAGAGGGAGGGGAGGAAGGGGAGGAGGCCGGAGATAGAGGAGACCGAGACCATAATAATCCCCAGCAGCCTATGGGACAACGACCTCCTCTCACGTGGAGTAGAAACCCTGAGAAAATGGGTCGAACTCCCCCTAGAGAGAATCATAGTGAACCCGGGCAACAAGTATTCAACCCTCTTTGAGGCTCTTGCCAAGATACAGTCGCCGAGACTCAGGGAGAAGCTGACGAAGGAGGAGCTTGAGCTTCTCCGAGGCCTCGGACTCGAGAGGGGGCTGGAGCTGACGGGCCTTGGAAAGAAGGTGTGGAGGCAGATGAACTTCTACGAGTTCGCCCCACCCTACGGGGTCAAGAGGATTAAGATTGATGAGGACGGCTATGAGAGGAGGCTGGAGGACATAAGCCACTGCGACCTGGTCGAGAAGTTCCAGCCAGGGTCAATAGACTACACATCCGACAGCATAGTAACCCATCATAGGCTCAGCGAGAGGACTAGAGCTGTTACGGCGGTTGTTGTCGAGCCTCTGCGTGAAGGTGTTCTGAGGAGGAATGAGGGAACCGCCTACGCCCTCGAGGAATACATTAGGTTGAAGTCCGCCTGGGGCGAGGAGCCGAATATCCTGAGGGACTATTACCTCGGCAGACTACACTCAACCGTGTTCTGCGTGGTCCACCCGCCGACCAACGGGTTCGGGAGATACGTCAAGATTCCCAACAGGGTTGAGTGGGTGCTCCTGGCGGAGAGGAAGAAGATGATTAGGAGGGATGGCGAGACGGTTTTCTACAGGGATAGGAGGAACCTTGTCGTCCCATCGCCAACCTATGGGAAATACGAGGACTACACGTACGGAATAGTGGTTGAGGCAGACATAGAAGACGACCCAGAGCTACTCAGGATAGGCCTAGCATACATAACAATAGTCCTGAGGAGGAGGCTGGGAATAGCCTTCGAGACCATACTCTACGACGTGATAAGGCTGAGCGAGAGGAAATTCATAGCACTACACGAGCCAGAGAGCGCCGGCCTAATCGAGAGACTCGACTGGTCCATGGTCTACAGGGAGGTTGAGGCCTATGAGCCTGATGAACTCGACGAGATATTCTTGGCCGAGATAGACGAGTATGCGTATAGCTCCTTTACCTCGAAGGGCCTCGACTGGAGGCTTGCGAGGAGGATGGCTCTAAGGGTTCTCGACCACCTCAGGGTTAGGGAGAGGCTTAGGCTGGAGTTCATGGGGAGGAGGCTCGAGGTTCCCAAGCCCTCGAGAAGCCTGCGGATAGCCTCGCTCACAGGACTCTACATAAGGCTCAGGGAGGACCTCAACGCAGGGATATACGCCCTCGACCTATTCGACGGAGAGGAGCACTACTACGCCTCAGGAATATCCGAGCTCTCGCACCCAGACGAGGGTTACCTCGGCCTACATCAGAGACTCTCCCAGCTCCTCGACCAGGGATTCCGGCTAACAATATACTCTATGCGGGTTCTCGGAGGGGTCTTCGAGGAGGCTGGGATAAGGGGGCTTGAGGCAGCACTGAGGGGGGCCGAGTCCATAGGGAAGCTGAGCCAGGTGTCCGAGGAGTTGGCTGGGCAGCTGGGCTGGAGGCCGCCGCTGGAGGAGTTGAAGCGCAGCATCCTGGGAGAGGTCTCCCCGACCGTGAGCGAGCTGACAGGCAGGCTGGAGGACGTGAAACGGAGGCAGCCCGGGGTAAGGAGGATGGAGGCCGTGAAGGACCGCCTGGACCCAGAGCTGATGGAGTATCTCTCAAAGGAGGCCGAGGCAATCTACCTAGCCTCCCTAGCCGTAAAATCCCTCGGGAAGGTGGCCGAGCAGGTAGGTGGGTCAAAAGATATTAAATAGGGGCTGGGTGAGCCTATGGTGGAGAGGATATGCCGAGGGTAACTTTAGAGAGGGTGGACGAATACATCTGGAGGATACCAAAGGGCTTCAGGCCCGACATGAGGGTCCCGGTCCACGTCTACGCCTCACGCCAACTACTCGAGAAGATGCACAGGGATAGGACGCTCATCCAGGGAGCCAACGTGGCCACCCTCCCCGGGGTCCAGAAGCATATAGCCGTTCTCCCAGACGCCCATGAGGGCTACGGGTTCCCCATAGGTGGGGTGGCGGCCACGGATGAGGACGAGGGCGTAATCTCGCCTGGAGGCGTCGGATACGACATAAACTGCGGTGTCAGGCTAATGGTGACCAGCCTAAGCGTGGAGGATGTTAGGCCTAGGATAAGGGAGCTGGTGGAGGTCATATTCAGGAACGTTCCAGCAGGGCTGGGTGCCAGGAGAAAAGACTTCCAAGTAACCCACAGCGACCTGGACAGGGTGGCCCTCGAGGGAGCCCACTACATAATCGACAAGTTCGGGCTTGGGTGGCCCGAGGACCCCAAGCATATGGAGGAGGAGGGTGCCATGGATGGAGCCGACCCGAGTGCCGTGAGCCCGCAGGCCAAGAGCAGGGGGGCTGCCCAGATAGGGACCCTGGGGAGCGGCAACCACTTCCTCGAGGTCCAGAGGGTTGATAAGATCTTCGATGAGAGGGCTGCCAAGAGGATGGGGATAACCCACGAGGGCCAGGTAACAGTCATGATTCACTGCGGGAGCAGGGGATACGGCCACCAGATATGCAGCGACTACCTGAGGGTCATGGAGAGGGCGGTCAGGAAATACGGGATAAGGCTCCCAGACAGGGAGCTGGCATGCGCTCCAGCCAAGAGTCCTGAGGTCCAGAGCTACCTAAAGGCATTCAAGTGCGCCGTAAACTTCGCCTTCGCAAACCGTCAGGCCATAAGCCACTGGGTTAGGCAGAGCTTCGAGCAGGTCTTCAAGCGCCCCGCAGAGGAGATGGACCTCCGCGTGGTCTACGATGTCTGCCACAACATAGTGAAGTATGAGGAGCATAGGGTGGATGGGAGCAGGAAGAAGGTCTGGGTCCACAGGAAAGGGGCCACGAGAAGCTTCCCGGCAGGCCACCCGCTAATCCCCCAGGACTACAGGGACATAGGCCAACCCGTCCTGATACCCGGCAGCATGGGAACCGCCAGCTGGGTCCTCCTAGGCAACGAGAGGGCCATGGACCTCACCTTCGGTAGCACGGCCCACGGAGCTGGTAGGGAGATGAGTAGGTCTGCTGCCAAGAGGACGTATAGGGCTGGCCAGGTCATACAGTCCCTTGAGAGCCGTGGAATCATCGTTAGGAGCGATAGCATGGGGACGGTCGTGGAGGAGGTGGACGCAGCCTACAAGAACGTGGACCAGGTGGTCGAGGTAAGCCACGCACTGGGAATCGGGACTAAGGTTGCCCGCCTCGTCCCCATAGGGGTAGTTAAGGGCTGATGAGGGGCGAGCTAAGCCCCCTAATCTTTATGGGAGTCCTACTCATTTTACTCGGGTTCATCCTAATCCTCATACCCTTGGTGGAGCGTGTAGGCTTCAGGCTCGAGAACCTTCACCCCCTAATCTTTGTCGGGAGGCGGTTCAACGGCCTGTTCCTCGGCACCTCCCCCATCCTCCTAATAATCATGCTAATCCTGTATCTGCTGTTATTCATGAGGCGTTGATGAGCCTCCTCGCACCCTTCAGGAGCCTCAGCACATCTGCGTCGCTCAGCTGGGTGAAGTCTTGATAGAACTGGCCTATGGCGTAGAAGGGTGAGGGGGTGTCCACGACCACTATCTCATCGGCCTCGCCCCTAAGCTTCTCCAT
>JAHSRM010000072.1 GCA_021650775.1 Candidatus Benthortus lauensis | reverse complement strand
TACACTTCATCATGCGACACAACACCCGACTCAATCAAATCAAGGCCCTCATCCCTCCACATATGGTTTTGGAGTTTTTGGACGAGATTCCTCGGCGAGAGGGGTGTCCCAGAAGCATATGCGGGGCACTCATATTCGCATCTCCCGCAATCCACGCATGCGTCCAGCCCCATCTTTTGAAGCCAGTTTAGCTCTCCAATCCTCCTGAACCCCACTTCCACCTCCTCCGCACCCCCCTCGTCCAGGTCCTCCAGCTTGAAAGGAGTCTCCGCAATCTTGGGGAGCCTGGGGGTTTTCCACGTTAAGCCGGAATAGAGTATGGCGATAAGCGTGTGCCTGAGATTTGAGTAGGGGAGATATGCGACGAGGCCGAAGACAACTAGGGCGTGAGCCCACCATAATATCAGGTAAATCTGGTTGAGCAGGTTTGCTGGAAGATTCCATGAGATTATTAGTGATGAGAGGGAGGCTCCTATGAAGGAGTAGTTTGACCACTCTGGCTTCTGCAAGGCTATCCTTATCCCCTCTAATAGAAACCCGCTTAAACCTATGAACCATAGGCTCGAAACCATGAGAATATACTCCGGCCTCGGCCTCAGCCTATCCCTCATGAATATTCGTCTAACTAGCTGGATTGTTATCCCCGTTATGAATATGATTCCAAAGAGGTCTAGTACCGCCTCGAAGAGAAGGTATGGTGAGCCTATTAGCAACTTAAGACCCATAGGCTCGAATATATCGTTATCTATGAATACTAGGAGGGTTCCGATGAAGAGGACTAGTATGCCGTAGCTTACAGCAAGATGCATGAACCCAGCCGACCACTCACCCAGCACCTTAACCTGGAGTATAGAATACCTAAACACGCGCCCCGCAAACTGCCTGGGATTCCTGAGAGCCTCGCCCAAAGCACTCCAACCATACCTCTCCAACCTCCTGTAGATTCCTATCAGGAAGACAGCTGCGAATGGTATGAGAACTATATACATGATGAGCGGGGTCTCCGGCGGAAGCAGGGCAAAATTCTCCCTAAAGGGAACCTCGACGTCATCGAGGTCGAGGAGAACGGAAGACATTACCAGCTCACCCTATGCTTGTGTTAATCAGCCTAATATATCCTCCCAAACCTCTACTAGAAGACTTAAATCCGTTGCCCGGGCGGGAAAATGTATTGTATAGATTTTTATCCCTCCAGTGTGTTAGTGGGGGTGAATGTCCTCTATGGGTGATTCCGTGTATGATAGGAAGCCGTGGTTGAGGAATTGGCCTGAGGGTGTCCCCCAGACAATAGACTATCCGAGGATTTCTTTACCGGAAATGCTGGAGCAGACGGTCTCGAAGTTCCGTGACAAGGATGCTTTGATATTTTTCGGTAGGAGGATTAAGTATGGGGAGCTTGGGTTCCTTGTGAATAAGTTTGCGTCAGCTCTTTACGGCCTTGGTGTCAGGAAGGGCGATGTGGTGGCCCTCTATCTCCCTAACACACCGCAGTTCGTCATAGCCTATTATGGGGCAATGAAAATAGGCGCCATAGTTACCGGTGTTAGCCCATTATTCACCGAGAGGGAGTTGGAGTTCCAGTTAAAGGACTCGGAGGCCAAGGCGATAGTGTTGCTTGACATACTCTTTCCAAGGTTTGAGAAGATATGGGGGAACACAGGGGTTAAGTCGGTCATAGTGGCTAATCTGGGCGAGTATATGCCGGCTGCCAAGGCATTCTTGGGGAGACTGCTGAAGAAGATTCCGAGCCACAGGGTTGAGCCGAAGCCAAACATATACTTCTTCAAGGAGTTTGTGGAGAAGGCGCCTGAGAAGCCTCCTGAGGTGGAGATTAACCCGATGGAGGATATAGCGGTCCTTCAATACACGGGTGGGACAACAGGCCTCCCGAAAGGCACCATGCTGACACACTTCAACCTGGTCTCGAATGCCGTGGGATGTGCAGCCTGGCTTAAAGCGAAGCCCGGTGAGGATACAGCCCTCGCAGTTCTACCATTCTTCCACATATATGGCATGACCGTCGTGATGAACTTCAGCATATACTCCGGAGGCACCATGATCCTCCTCCCACGCTTCGACACAAAACAGGTCCTTGAATCAATTGAGAAATATAAGGTAACGTTGTTCCCAGGGGTCCCGACCATGTATGCCGTCATAGTTAATCACCCGGATGTCGGCAAGTATAATCTCAGGTCGGTTAAGTTCTGCATATCAGGAGCCGCACCACTTCCACCCGAGATCCAGAAGAGGTTTATGGAGATAACGGGGTCGGTTCTAGTCGAGGGATATGGCTTGACCGAGGCCTCACCAGTAACCCACTGTAATCCCTTAGACCCTACCCTGAAGAAGGTTAAGGTGGGTTCGATAGGTATACCGTGGCCCGACACGGAGGCCAAGATAGTTGATGTGGAGACTGGGACCAAGGAGATGCCTGTGGGCGAGGTTGGGGAGCTGATAGTTAGGGGGCCTCAGGTCATGAAGGGATACTGGAAGAGGCCTGAGGAGACGTCGCAGGTCCTGAGGGATGGATGGCTATACACGGGAGACCTTGGAATGATGGATGAGAATGGATACTTCTACATAACTGATAGGAAGAAGGACCTGATAAAATACAAGGGATACAGCGTCTATCCAAGGGAGCTGGAGGACATACTCTACCAGCATCCAGCCGTGAAGCTGGCCGCAGTAATAGGGAAACCTGACCCCGTGGCAGGAGAGATACCTAAAGCCTTCGTGGTCCTAAAGGAGGGTGCAAAGGCGACCGAGGAGGAGATAATGAGGTTTGTCAATGAGAGGGTAGCGCCATACAAGGCGATTAGGGAGCTGGAGTTCAGGAAGGAGCTGCCCCAGAGCATGGTGGGGAAAATCTTGAGAAGGGTTCTCAGGGAGGAGGAGCTAAGGAAGATGCGGAAGGAATCCTAGAGACCGAGGAGCCTGGAGGCATTATCGTGGAGAACCCTCCATAAATCGCTCTCCGAGATAACGGCCGCAGACCTAACATAATCCAGAATAGACTTGATGCTCTCGCCTGCGAAGACAGGGTAATCCGAGCCGAATAAGACACGGCTCCACCCAATCTCCCTGGAGACAACGTCAGCGAACTCCCTCATAGTCAAGATATATGGAACAGCGGAGACATCAAACCATACATTATCATACCGTTTCCCAAGCTCCACGGCATCCCTAAACCATATCCCGGGAAACCTCGCACTATAAGAGCCCATATGGGCCAGTATGAAGGATACGTTCCTAAATCCCCTGATGTATGGTTCCAGCAGCTTTGGATGAGAGTTCCTGGACAGCTCCGGGCTCTCCCACACCAGGGGATCGCATCCAGTATGGAAGATGACTATTTTGTCATTCTTCTCACAGAACTCCAGGATTATCTCCATCTTCCTCTTTTCTTTTAGAGGGTTGAAGAACTGTAGAGTTGGGATGAGCTTAACCCCAACAAGCCCCAACCTATCTATATCCCTTAACATTCTCCTAACATCATCCACCCCACGATTAGGGTTCACCGAACCCACGCCGACAAACAACCCTGGGTTTTCCCTAACTATTCTTGCAACCTCCTCATTACTTACACGGCCAGCATCCAGGATATACCTAACCTCCTCAAGGATTCTGGCGCTGAAACCCACCCCCGCATTTATGCATGACTCTAGGAATCTTGTGCCTTTCTCCCGGTCATCCAGGTATGAGGGGTCTAGGTCTAGGGCGAGGAGCACAGCCGTCTCCACCCCAGCCTCCACAACATCCCTGACAAGCCTTTCAACCCCCATAACCCTGGTTAAGGGATGGACATGAAAATCGATTACGGCGTCGGCGGAGCGCCCCACACCACTCATGCCAAGACCCAAGTCTATAATTCTTTCCCCTACATGCTCTGGAATCCTTATATCAGGTTCGGGTCAGGAATCTCTTGAAGGTGCGTATTCATGGATATTGTTGTCTGTGTGAAGCATGTTCCTCAGGTTTCTGAGGCCGAGGTAAGGGTTACGTCTGATGGAAGGGATATAGATAGGTCGGGGCTGGTGTTCGATATAAATGAGTGGGACGACTACGCCTTGGAGGAGGCGTTAAGGATAAGGGAGGAACGTGGAGGAACTGTCACCGTCATAACTGTTGGGGGAGAGGAGTCGGATGAGACGCTTAGAAAATGCCTGGCCAAGGGCGCCGACAACGCCGTGAGAATCACGGACCCTAGGATAAATCTCTGGAACCCTATGGTGGTGGCGAGGGTCCTGGCCGCCGCAATTAGCAAGCTACAATATGATTTGATCTTGGCGGGTGCTCAGTCAAGTGATGATGGGTATGGTGCCGTTGGCCCGGCGTTGGCTGGGTTCCTAGGGATACCTCATGCCACAATAGTCAAGAAGGTTGAGTTGAGGGATGGGTCGGTTCTCGTTCAACGGGAGCTTGAGGGAGGATTGGAGGAGAGGCTGAAGATTAAGCTGCCCGCATTACTCTCAATCCAGACCGGAATCAACGAACCTCGATATGTCTCCATAATGGGTGTGAGGAGGGCGATGCGGAGGCCGATAAAGACCATGAGCCTTGACGAGCTTGGGTTAAGCCCCAGCGAGATCGAGGACGAGTCCTCCTGGATTATGGTCAAGGAACTCTATGCTCCCCCTGTTGAGAGGAGGGCGGAGATAATCGAGGGCAACCCCGAGGAGATAGCATCCAAGATTGTGGAGATACTTAAGTCAAGGGGGATTCTATAATGAGCGAGATAGCCGTATTGGTGGAACACAGGCTGGGAGAGATAAGGGACATAACATTCGAGATGCTGGCCAAGGCGAATCAGCTCGCAGAGAAGTCGGGATACAGGACCACGGCGATAATGATTGGGAAGGGAGTGGAGGACCTCGCAGGGAAGCTGAAGGGATACTGCGATAGATTGCTGCTGGTTGAGGATGAGTCCATGAAGTTCTTCGTATCCGATGCCTATCAGAAGGTTTTGGAGGATATTGTTAGGGAGAGGAGGCCGAGGCTTCTACTGATAGGACATACATCATACGGCCTCGAGTTAGCCCCAAGCCTGGCAGCCTCACTAAACATACCACTTATCACTGGATGCACCGACATCACGCTTGATGAGGGCGTCGAGGTTGTTAGACCCGTGTATGGTGGGAAGCTTCTCGCAAGGGTCGAGGTAAACTATCCTGGAACCGTAATCCTCACGTTGAGTCAGGGGGTGGTCAAGCCCTTCAACCCAGGTAAAGAGACCGAGATAATCAGGAAGAGCGTTGATGTCGGGGAGCCTGGCTCAAAGGTTTTCTTGGAGTATGTTATGCCTGAGGAGAGTGAGGTGGATATATCGTCTGCGGATGTGATTGTAGCCGTGGGGAGGGGGATACAGGACAAGTCGAATATTCCTCAGGCCGAGGAGTTGGCGAAGGCTCTGGGAGGGGTCCTGGCATGCTCCAGGCCCATAGTCGATAAGGGGTGGCTTCCACAGGACAGGCAGGTTGGAAGCTCGGGTAAGACCGTCAAACCAAAACTCTACCTTGCCCTGGGGATAAGTGGGGCCTTCCAGCATATCCAGGGGATGAAGGACTCCCAGCTCATAATAGCGGTGAATAAGGACCCCAACGCACCCATATTCAATGTAGCCCACTACGGCGTCGTCGAGGACCTCTTCAGAATCGTCCCTGTCTTGATAGAGAAGGTGAGGGAGGCGAGGGGCGGGGGCTAATACTTGTAGAAACCCCTCCCGGCGGCCTTGCCTGTCCAACCCTTCTCCACATACTCTCTAAGTAGGGGGCAGGGCCTATACATCTCCATCCCATACCTCTCATAGAGCTCGTTGAGTTTCCCGAGTATTTTGTCGAGGCCTCTCCTGTCGGCATACTCGCATGGCCCCTGGGGCCACCCCGTCCCCAGCTTCATCCCCGTGTCTATGTCCTCCGGGCTTGCTACGTCGTCGTGGATTAGCCACGCAGCCTCGTTCACGGCCACGGCCCAGCTTCTCTCGTAATCATACTCGTCGGAGAGGTCGAAGGGTATCCTGGGCCTCCCCTTCCTCCAGTCATAGAATCCTTGGCCCGTCTTCTGCCCCAGCTTCCCCTCCTTCACCAGAGGCTCAATCACCTCCTCGCATGGCTTAAACCTCTCACCATAGGCTTGGTAGAGAATCCTCCCAACCTCATAGACTATGTCGAGTCCCACGTAGTCGCTTAGCTCGAACCACCCCATCGGGAACCCCCCGGAGAACTTTACCGAGGAGTCTATCCCCTCCTTGCTGGCCTCGCCCCTATGGTAGGCCCAGTAAGCCTCGTTGAAGACTGCTCCCAGAACGCGGTTCACTATGAATCCCCTGACATCCTTCCTACATAGTATAGGCGTCTTTCCAAGAGACCTGCTCAGCTCCATGACAGCCTCAACGGTCTCATCACTCGTGTCATCCCCCCTGACAACCTCTATGAGCTGCATGAGCTGGGGAGGGTTGAACCAGTGCATTCCAACGGTCTTCTCAGGCCTCTTGGTCGCCCTACCCATCTCAGTTATACTGAGGGTGGATGTGTTGCTGGCAATAATGGTGTGGGGAGGCGAGAGCTCGTCAACCTTTGCGAACACCTTCTTCTTCAGCTCCAGGTTCTCTGGAACCGCCTCTACGACGAAGTCTACGTCCTTTAATGCCTCCTCATACGAGGTCGTCGGCTTTATTCTTGAGAGGGCTGCCTCAGCATCCTCCTCCCTAATCCTCCTTTTCTCCACGAATTTCCTGAGGCTCCACTCAATCCTCTGCATGGCGTTTCTGAGAATCTCCTCATCTATGTCTAGGAGGCTGACTTCATGGCCCTTCATGGCGAAGACCTGGGCTATTCCGTGGCCCATCATCCCGCCGCCGATTACCGCAACCCGCCTAATCTCTTCCGGCATCCCCGTTCACTCCCGCATTGGCTTGAACTCGTATGTAAGCCTTCCATCCTCGGTGATTCTTGGGACGAGCTTCACCTTCATGCCGATTCTTACGTCCTTCTTCTTCACGCCTGTTATCCATGCGAGGGCCTTTACTCCCTCCTTCAGCCTCGCTATGGCCACCGTGTATGGTGGATGTTCTTGGAAGCTCACGGGCCTGACTATTATGTGTGTGAATGCCTCGACCTCTCCCTCCCCGCTAAGCTCCACCCAATCCATATCTGATGAATAGCAGTTACCGCAATCCGCAACCGGGGGGAAGTATAGTTTTCCACATTTCCTACATTTTGAGGCGTATATCTTCCCCTCCTTCAGCCCTTCCCAGAACTTAAGCGTCCTGCTTATCGGGATATTGTATGTTATCTCAAGCTTCCTCGACCTTATGGTGGGCATCTCGCTCACGTGGCTCACCTCCTCAGGATTGTTACGTAGCAGTAGTGGCCTGTCCCGCCTACGTTGTGTGCGAGTGCTATGTATTTCTTGAGGGGGGCTTGCCTGCTCCTCGGCTCAACCTCCTCTCGCAGCTGTTTTGTTAGCTCGACCATCATCGAGACGCCTGTGGCCCCTATCGGATGCCCCTTCGACTTCAGCCCTCCGTCGAGGTTTACGGGAATCTTCCCACCCACCTCCGTCTGACCCTCCCTGACCAGCTTGTGGCCCTCTCCCTTCCCGCAGAACCCCAGGTCCTCGTAAGCAAGTATCTCGGCTATGGTGAAGCAGTCGTGGACCTCCGCAACCTCCACATCGCTTGGCGTGACCCCCGCCATCCTGTATGCTTGCTTCGAGGCCTTGACGGTTGCCTCCAGGCCGACGTAGTCCTCCCTGTAGGAGAGCGTCCCGGTTCCCGATGACATGCCTATCCCCGTTATCCACACGGGTGTGTCTATTCCAAGCTCCCTCACCTTCTCCTCCGAGGCCAGGACAGCCGCCGCACTGCCATCGCTTATTGGGCAGCAGTCATAGAGTTTCAGGGGCCATGCGATGACGTGGGATGACAGAACATCCTCCACGCTTATCTCCCTGCGTAGATGGGCCAGGGGGTTCATGGCTCCGTATCCATGCGCCTTGACCGCCACCAGCGCCAAGTCTTCCTCCGTGCTCCCGAACCTGTTCATGTGGGCTGTGGCGTAGAGGGCGTAGTATCCCGGGAAGGTTAGGCCGAAGTTCTCGAACTCCCAGAGATACGAGCCAGCCCTCCCCATGAGCTCCATGGCCGTAAGCGTATCCACCTCCCTCATCTTCTCGACGCCGACAACCAGGGCCAAATCAACATAACCGCTGGCAATAGCGCTGTAGGCAGTATGTATGGCGGCGCTGCCCGTGGCGCATGCGGCCTCGACCTTGTAGAGTCCTGCACCGCTCATCCCCGAATATTCTGCGATTGCCACAGCTGGGAGAGGCTCCTCATACCATACGCCTATCGAGCCGACGGATAGATACGGTATATCTTTGGGGGTTACCCCGGCGTCGTTCAACGCCTCCTTAATCGACTCGAATGCCAGCTCCTTCACGTTTACGTCCTGTCTCTCACCGAATTTGCTGTGTCCAACCCCGATTATGGCCACCCGCCTCGTCTTCAATCACCCTTGAACTCGGGCTTGCTCCTCGACATGAAGGCCTCTATCCCACGTTTAACATCCTTGGTCGAGAATAGGAGGGCCATGAGCGCCGACTCCAGCCTTAACCCTGCCTCGAGCGGGGCCTGCGAGCCGAAGTTTAGTGCATACTTGGCGTATTGTAGGGCTATCGGGGGGCCTTCCGCAAGTTTTCCAGCGAGGTTCATTGTTTCTTCACGTAGCTTCTCGAAGGGAACCACCTTGTCCACCAGGCCTATGCTGAGGGCTTCCTCGGCGCTTATCCTCTCGCCCAGCATGACGAGCCTCTTCGCCCTGCTCAGCCCCACTATCCTCACGAGCCTCTGCGTCCCACCCCATCCAGGGATTATCCCAATGTTTATCTCAGGGCTTCCAAGCTCCGCATGCTCCGCAGCAATCCTGAAGTCGCATGCCAGGGCGAGTTCCAGCCCACCTCCAAGCGCATATCCGTTAATGGCGGCTATAACGGGCTTGGACATCTCCTCGATTAGCGAGAAGATTTTCTGGCCTTTCAGGGAGAAGGTCTCGGCCATGACGGGCGTGGCCTTGGGGAAGAGGGTTATATCCGCTCCAACGCTGAAGGCCCTGTCACCCTCGCCGGTTATCACCACGCATCTGACCCCGGGGTCGTCATCAACCGTGGCCAGGGCATCCCCAAGCTCCTCCATCATAACATCATTCAGAGCATTAAGCCTGTGAGGCCTATTGAGGATAATCCACGCAATATTCCCCTCCCGCTCAACCTTAATAGTCTCATAAGGCTTGCTCATGTAGTATCACTCACCTCCAGCCCATTTAAAACTTTCTTAACAGATACCTGAGGATGGTGAGGCGCTGTATCTCGCTTGTTCCCTCATAGATTTCTGTTATCTTGGCGTCTCTTAGATACTTCTCGACCCTGTATTCTCCCATGTATCCGTAGCCTCCGAGGGTCTGGATTGCGGCGTCGGCGGCCTCCACCGCCACCCTGCTTGCGTAGAGCTTAGCCATGGACGTTAGCATGGGGTCCATCTCACCCTTGTCTATGAGCCATGCGGCCTTGTAGGTCAGGAGCCTTGCGGCCTCTATCTTAGAGGCAATCTCGGCCAACCTACACCCTATCTGCTGGAACTGGATAATCGGCTGCCCGAAAGCCTCCCTGGTCTTAGCATACCTGAAGGCTATCTCGAATGCTCCCTGGGCTGTTCCAACGGCCTGAGCGGCCACCACGACCCTGCTCCTATCGAAGAACTCCATGGTATGGTAGAAGCCCCTGTTAAGCTCGCCCACAACGTTCCAATCGGTTACCTTGACGTCCCTCAGGGATACCTCACCCGTGGGTGAACACCTTATACCGAGCTTATTCCTCTGCTTGATTACCTCGAGGCCTGGCGTGCCTCTGTCTACCACGAAGAGGGTCTGGCCCCTATAGGTCGGCCTTATCTTGGTGTCGGTCTGGCAAAGGATTAGGAAGAAGTCCGCTATCGGCGCATTGGTTATGAATGTCTTCGTCCCGTTGATATACCACTCGTCCCCATACTTCACGGCCGTGGTGTCCATCTTGGTTATGTCGCTTCCCCTGGATGGCTCGGTGAAGGCTGCGGCTGAGATATACTCGCCCTTAACCACCTTTGGTATGTATTTCTCCCTCTGCTCCTCAGTTCCATGCCTGAGTATTAGCTCGCTTCCGAAGACGCCTATCATTATGGCTAATCCGAGGGATGAATCAACCCTGCACGCCTCCTCTATTGCGAGGCATGTCTCCAGATACCCGTATCCCTGGCCACCATATTCCTCGGGAAACGATAACCCGATTATCCCCAGCTCCGCAGCCTTCTTGTAAAGCTCCATGGGAAACTCTTCCTTAGCGTCAAGCTCGAGGGCAAGCTCCGGCTTAAACTCCTTCTCACAGAACTCCCTAACCGCCCGCTTTATCTCCAACTGCTCCTCAGATAACTTGAAATCCAAAATTATCTCACCACATAGTCTAGTCATTATGTAGGGGATATAAGCTTTTTACATATGCTTGACAAAGATTAACCCTGGTGTTCCTCCAGGTATTTCTTCATTCCTTGGAAGGAGATTCTGAGGACGAGTGGTGTGAGGAGCGGGCTGCGGGATAAGTCAATCTTCATGGCTTCTACATAGTTGTTTATGGCCTTCCTCACGGTCTCCTCATGGTCCCTCTCCGACATCATGGCCTCGCCCACTATCCTCCTCCACGTCTCCAAGACCTTAACTTCATCCTCGAAAAAGTTCCCAGTGTCACGGACTTCTCCGAAATGCGGTCTCAGTATACTTCTCGGCCTAAGTCTTGATAGTTTCCTAAGGGTTTCTATTGCTTCTTGGTGGTTATAGCTTGGGGGAGGGGTTGCAGGTATCTTGAAGGGTGATGAAGGTTGCTGAACCGACACAGCATCACCCGTAATCAGCGCCTCCGCTTCCTCCACGTAGACCACTATTTGATGGGGGGCGTGGCCGGGGGCGTAGATGACCCTGAGTGTTAGGTCTCCCAACCGTATTCTCCCACCGTCCTCGGCTTCAATTATTTTCTCACGTGGAACAGGGCCGACGTCGCCGAACAGCTTGACATATTCTCCGTAGACCTCGCCTGCGCTCTCAATAAGCCTGCTGGGATTAACGAGGTGTCTGACGGCCTTGGGATGACAGTAAACCACGCTATTCTCTGAGGATTTGACGTAGAGTGATGCGGCGCCCGAGTGGTCTAGATGTAGGTGTGTTATGATGAGGTAATCTACGTCATCTGGCTTCAGACCAATCTCCCCAAGAGATTCGACCAGCACGGGGAATGAGGAGGCGTATCCAAGGTCTATTAGGGCGTTCTTCTCCCCGCCCATGACCAGGTATGATGCCATGAATTCCCTGAACCCTAGGGCCAGCGTATCGATGAGATAAATATCCTCGGAGAGCTTCTCTACAGGCATCCACTCCCCCTCTCTCCATGGAATACAGGTTATTAACCCTGTACCTCAGATAGGGTTCCTCGAATATCTGGTGTGTTGATAAATGCTTATTAACAAGCTTTGGTTAGAGGGATTCAGTAGAGATTTAGGTAGGGGTGAGACGGCCTAGCCCGGTATATTGTCACTGCGGCGCTTCCGTATTCGTATGCTCCTAGGCACTTCGGCCACCTGGCTGGAGCCTATCTTCCAGCCGACATATTCGCAAGGTTTAGGCGGATGCGTGGAGACGACGTGGTATTCGTGTGCGGGACAGACGAGAACGCCAGCAGCATAGTCATAGAGGCTATGAGGCAGGGGATGACCCCCAAGGAGCTCTGCGACAAATATTACCCAATACAGAGGGATGTATTCGAGAAGTTGGGGATAAGTTTCGACATATTCTCGAGGACCAGCAAGCCCATACACTACAAGGTTGTAGAGGAGTTCTATAGAAGGCTCTGGGAGAAAGGCTACATCTACCCCAAGGAGATTAAGCAGTGGTGGTGCCCGAAAGACAAGATATTCCTCCCAGACAGATTCGTGGTGGGAACATGCCCCAGATGCGGGGCCCCCAACCAGTATGGAGACGTATGCGAGGTATGCGGCTCATGGTATGAGTCATCCGAGATAATAGAGCCTAGGTGCAGTCTATGTGGAACTAGGCCGGAGATAAGGTCTAGGAAGCACTTCTTCCTGAGGCTTAGTGTTCTGGCCGACAAGGTCCTGGAATACGTTAGGGATAAGAGGTATTGGAGGAAGGGGACCTACAACAAGACGATTTCATGGCTTGAGAAGGAGGGGCTGCGGGACAAGGACATCACCAGGGACTATGAGTGGGGTCCCCCCGCCCCGTTCCCCGGAGCAGAGGGCCAGGTAATCTATAACTGGGCTGAGAATCTCCTTGGATACATATCTGCGACCAGGGATTGGGCCGAGAACGTCGCCGGGAATCCTGATGAGTGGAGGAAGTATTGGCTTGACGGGGAGACCAGGCTATACTGCTTCATAGGGAAGGATAACCTCTTCTTCCACACAATTCTTTTCCCAGCCATATTGATAGCCCATGGAGACTACATACTGCCCTACAACGTCGTGGTTAACGAGTTCGTGAACCTTGAGGGCGAGAAGCTCTCGACGAGTAGGGGGTGGGTGGTCTGGCTCCACGACCTCCTCAAGGACTACGACCCAGACATGATTAGATACTATGCGGCGGCCATAGCACCGGAGGGAAGGGACACAGACTTCAAGTGGCAGGACTTCGCGGAGAAAATCAACGGGGAACTCATAGCAACCTACGGGAACCTCGTGCACCGTGTCCTAACATTCATCTATAAGAGGCTTGGTGGAAAGGTTCCTGAGCCACGGGAGATTGGTGAGAGGGAGAGGGAGCTGTTGGAGAGGAGGGTTGAGTATGCTGGGGAGCTGGCCGACCTACTCGAGAGATGCGAGTTCAAGGCCGGTCTAAGGGTTATCCTCAGGCTAGCCCAGGAGGGGAACAAGTATCTCAACGAGAAGGCTCCGTGGAAGAACCCTGAGGTTGCCGAGACAACATTCTACACCCTAGCCCAACTCACATTAACTCTGGCCGTAATCTCCGCACCATACCTCCCCTTCACATCCGAGAAAATACTCCGATACATGAACTATCCGAGAAAAGTCGAGGAGCTTAGATGGAGTGACGCCCAAGAGACCCTGGAGCCAGGTCACCCAATAAACGAGCCTAAGCCATTATTCAGGAAGATAAGCGAGGAAGAGGTTAGGGAAAAAATTGAGGGTTTGAGAAAGATAAAGAGGAGGGTTCCCGCCTAGGTTACGGTCTTTATTCCCAGCTCCTCCATTATCTTCTCTAGGTCGTCCTCGCTGAACCCCTTCTCCTCCTTCTTGCCCTCCTCCTCGGCCTGAGCCTCAGCCGGCTCCTCCTTCTCCTCGCTCTTCACACCCGTTAGTATCAGGGAGACCTGTAGCTGGGAGTCCATGGACGGGTCTATGCGTGCACCCCATATGACCAGCGAGTCCTCCCCCATCAGCTCCGAGATTATCTCGGCGGGGCGGGCGGCCTCACTTATCTTCATGTCCTCTCCACCAGTTACGTGGACTATTGCTCCCGTTAGTCCCTCGTAGCTTATGTCGAGCAACGGGGTTTGGAGGGCCGTGAACGTGGCTTCCTCAGCCCTGTTCGGCGTCGAGGATTTCCCGACCCCTAGTGCGGCCAGGTTTCCACGCATCATTATTGTCTTGAAGTCTGCGTAGTCGATGTTGATTAGGCTTGGCCTCGCTATGGACTCGGTTATGCTGATTATCATGTTGCTTATGACTTCGTCGGCTATGGAGAAGGCAGTCTTCAGGCTATACTGTGGGTAGAGGTCGAGCAGCTTGTTGTTGTCTATTGCGACGACTGTGTGGCAGTTCTGCTTCATCTCCTCAAGTCCCTGTAGGGCTATCCGCTTCTTTATCCCTCCCTCGAACTTGAATGGAAGGGTTACGACGCCTACCACCACCGCTCCAAGCTCCTTGGCCACCTCGGCTATCAGGGGCGCTCCACCCGTCCCTGTCCCTCCGCCTAGACCTGCAGAGACGAAGACTATGTCCGCTCCCTCAAGAGCCCTCCTAATCTCGTCTATGGACTCCTCCGCCGCCTGCCTCCCCATGGAGGGGTCTCCGCCTGCTCCCCTGAACCTCGTAACACCCTTGCCTAGGACTATCTTCTCGTGGGCCTCTATCATGTCTAGGTGCTGGACATCGGTGTTGGCGGCTATCGTCTTGACCCCCTTGAGGCCCATCGAGACGAGTCTATTGACTGTGTTGCATCCGGCTCCTCCCACGCCTATCAGCGTTATCCTTACGTCGCCGCCGTCATGCGGGATTATGAGTAGGTCCTCACTCACTTATGGCTGCCTCCTCCCTTATGAAGTCTCTTACAGCCATCCGTATGGCCTCGGCCCGGTTCGGGTAGATACGCTTCCTCACCAGCTCGTCAATCGCCTCAATGTATGCCTCCGGAAGGTGAACCGTAACTACCTTCACACCTTAACACCCCCTGAGAGACCCCCTTGAAAATTTAGGTGATAAAAGGCTTGATAATACCCCCGTATCCTAGGTGAGATTACCCTTAACCGATAACCCGGTTTTATCGAGTCAATAAATGGTTAAAGTGGAGGTGGATTGGATTAGTTTTGGTCGAATTAGGGGCGTTCTTCATGGCCAAGAGGAGGATGCTTGAGGACTTGGAGAGGCTTAGATTCCTTGTTGAGAGCTTGGCCAGGGAGGCCTCCTCAACGCCGATAATAGTGGAGGGGTATAGGGATGCGGAGGCCTTGAGGAGGGTGGGGGTGGGGGGCGAGATACTCGTCCTGAAATCCGCCAGGAAGCTCAGGAGATACTTGGAGGAGAGGGGGAGCAGGAAGGTAATACTTCTACTGGACTTCGACTCAGAGGGAGTGGAGCTCATGGCAAAGACCCTCAGGGAGCTTGAGGGAGCCGTCCCGGTCATAGATACGTGGTATTGGAGGAAGTTCAGGGAGTTCAAGTATCTCGGACTTCTTGAGGTCGAGTATCTCCCAGCGATACTAGGGCGGCTCTCTAGGCATTAAAGAACTCGAGGGCGTTCCTCAGGGCTTCGGCGAGGGCATCGACCTCCTCCTCGGTGTTATAGATGTAGAAGCTGGCTCTAGCGGTCGCCGGGACACCCAGCCTCTCATGGAGAGGCATGGCACAGTGATGTCCGGCCCTGATACATATTCCATGCTGGTCAAGGTAGGATGCGAGGTCGTGTGGATGTATGTC
>JAHSRM010000008.1 GCA_021650775.1 Candidatus Benthortus lauensis | reverse complement strand
GGCATCTATTCGGTCAGCCCTCCTCCGCAAGCCTCACAATACCTCCCACTATGTCTATCACCTTCTCCTCCTTGAGCTTGTTCAGGGCCTTGACTAGGAGGTCCTTCCTCATGGGGATTCTCACGAATATCTGCCACATGGGTAGGGAGTTATTGTTGGAGCGAAGGGTCCGGACCACAGCCTCTGCAGCCTCCTCCAAGCCCTCCTGGAGCTCCTCTTCCTCGGCTTCTTGGCCAGAGGTGGGTGAGGCGACCTGCTCGACCCTCAGAGGCTCAGGCCTCTCAGCTATGCCAACCTCCCTGAGAACCTCTCTCGGGTTAGCATAATACGACTGGACAATCCTCGCAACCTCGTTTATCTCGGTTATCCCACGTGAGAGCATCCACTCCAGAACCATTGTCCTATTCCATATCTCTCCAAGTATCTCCTCCCTAGTCCTACCAGTCCTCAAGGCAATCCTATCTATTATCGTGCTCCTCGAGAAATCAACCCTGAAGTTGTCCTTGAGCGGGTCCCACCTCGCCACGACAACATACTTCTCGTAATCGACTATCTCCCAGACGAATCTGAGCCTTCTCCCGAAGCTCTTGCCCTTGAAGGGTTTGGGCAAGTAGACCCTCTCGATTAATGCGAAGGCGTCCATCAGCGAGATATGGCTCTTGGGTATGTTCATGGGCGGGCTTACAAGCCTCTTGACCGCAGACTCTATGCTCTCGGCGTGTATCGTAGAGAGGCCGCCGTGGCCTGTCGCCAACGCCTGGAATAGGACGAAGGCCTCCTCTCCCCTAACCTCTCCAACAATCAGGTAATCGGGCCTATACCTCAGGCTGGTTCTGACGAGGTCGAAGAGCGTTATCTCCCCTGTCCTCCCACCCGCTCCAAGCCCAAAGCTCTCCCTCGTAACAAACCTAACCCAGTTCTCGCTCGGTATATTCAGCTCCGCCGTCTCCTCGCAAGTGATAATCTTCATCCTAGGCCTGATGAAGCATGTAAGGGCGTTGAGGAGGGTTGTCTTACCGCTCCCCGTGGCGCCTGCAATCATTATGTTCATCTTGTTCTCAAGGAGGAGCCAGAAGTATGCAGCTATCTCGGTGCTCATGAGGTTGCTCTGGATAAGCTCGATTATGCTGAAGGGCTTCTCACGGAACTTACGTATGGTGAATGTGCTTCCACGGGGGGATATCTCCTCCCTGAAGGTTGCCGCCAACCTATGCTTACCATATATCATTGCGTCGAGTATGGGGAAGGCGGATGAGATGTGTTTGCCGGACTTGTGGGCGAGCTGGATTATGAAGTCGTCTAGGACGTCCCTGTCCTTGAAGATTATGTTGGTTGGCATGCTTTCATAGTCCCTGTGCCAGACATAGACGGGGACATTCACACCATCGCAGCTAACATCCTCTATCCTGTGGTCTTCCATTATGGCGTTTAGGGGCCCGAAGCCCAGCATGTCCCTCTCAAGGTAATAGAATATCTTGTCCTTCGACTCCTCGGTAATCTGGCCAAAAGCCCTCCCATACTTCCTCATCAGCTTCTCGGCGGTCTCCAGCATAATCTTCTTGACATCCTCCTCCTCACCCACCTTAGGCGGCTCAAGCTCCTTGCTCAGAAAGTCCTTAAGCCTCTCAAGAATCTCCACCTCCCTCCTGTTGAGCGGGACCTCATTCACGAAATACGTCACGTCTAGGGGGTTGTCCGGGGGAGCGGCTATAACTATCTCCACGTAGCCCTCCCTAATCGGATACCTGTCGAGAATCTTATAGTCCTGGGGGACGGGCTTAACCTCGATGCCCTCCCAGGGCTTCTTCTCAACCTCCTCTTCCTTCTTCCTCCTACCGAAGAATAGCCGCATCCATGGAATCTAGAAGGCTGTGAGATAAAAGTTTGGGCTCCCTCTTCTAAAGGCTTATATCCCATGGATGCCAGAACTACGATTTGGATGGGGTTTAGGGAGGGATTCGTCGGCTTCTCATACGCTAATTTTAGGAGCTTTGGCCAGGGTATTCTGAGGCTCGTCCCAGGAATTGCGTCGAAGCTTGAGTCAGCAGGCAAGAGGATTCACCCCGAGGCCTATGCATCCGTGGTGGCAGCCCTAACGGTCATATCCCTGATAATCTGCATCCCCCTGGCCTTCGTATCCTACCTCCTCACGGGCTTCATACTCGCACCCATAATCCTGGGAGTCCTGCCACTCTTCGTCTTCCTACTCGGGATAGCATACCCATACGGCCAGGCATCATCCATCTCGTCCATGCTGGAGAGCGAGGTCCCCTACGCCGCAACCTACCTCGCAGTAATGGCCACGGGTGGAATCCCGCCCTACACGAGCCTAACGAGGATAGGGAAGAGCGACCTGATGCCGAACCTGGCCAAGGCTGCGAGGGCTGCGGAGATACAGGTCAAGGCGGGTGGAGTAGACCCTGTGACGGCGATAGAGGGCATGGCCAAGGGGATTCCATCCAAGGAGTATAGGGACCTGCTGATGGGTTATGCCTCCACCCTGAGAAGCGGGGGAGACGTGGTCCACTTCCTGATACGGAAGACCGAGCAGATATTCGAGTCCAGGATGGGGAAGATGCGGATAATCGGGGAACGTATGGGGATGCTCATGGAGATATACGCCGCAGTAACCATGATGCTCTCACTCGTCCTCTACACCATCTTCATAGTCTCAAGCGCCATGCCAAGCGAGTTCCTCACCCTGCCCGCCGAACACTTCTTCATAATAGCATACTTCCTCATGCCCGCCTTCGGAGCCTTCTTCCTCTACCTAGCCGACATAAGCCAGCCGAAATACCCGCTCACCGACACGAGGCCCTACAAGGTCTTCTTCCTAACCATACCCTTCGCAACAATATACCTAATCCTCTTCACGGTCCCCTTCTACCTGGACATACTGAGAAGCATGCCGCCCTTCAGCCTCACAAGCAGCATGATAGTCCAGCTAAGGGAGTTTATGGGGCTTCCAATGGGATACGAGTCCCCCATCTCCCTCTGCATATTCTTCATGATACTCTTCCTTCCCGGTATGATAGCGTATGAGAAGTATGGTAAGGAGAACTTCTCACTAATGCATGGCATGACCCTCTTCCTCAGGGACCTAACCGAGGCTAGGAAGACCGGCATGAGTCCTGAGAAGTGTATCAGGATTCTCTCGGACCGGCCCTACGGTGTCTTCAGCAAGCATCTGAAGAGGATTGCGAGGATGCTTGGATGGGGGATATCCCTCAGGAAGATTTACAGGGACTTCGCTAAACATACGCATGGATGGCTGTCGAGGGCCGGTATGTTCATCATGATAGATGCTATCGATGTGGGGGGAGGTGCTCCCGAGACCTTCGACGTCCTCGCCACCTTCTTCGAGGACTTGGAGGAGATTGAGAGGCAGAAGAGGGCGACCCTCAGACCCCTCATGCTCATACCATACCTCTCCGCAATAATACTCGTGGTTATAGTCATCGTCCTGATAACGTTCATGAAGAACCTCTTAACCCTCGCCAGGGTCTACCTATCCATCGCAGAGTTCATCCACGCCTTCCTCCCACCAGTCATACTAATAGCCGCGATAAGTGGGCTTGTTGCAGGAAAGGTCTCGGACGGGATGACCGCAGCTGGGTTCAAGCACGCCTTCATACTC
>JAHSRM010000099.1 GCA_021650775.1 Candidatus Benthortus lauensis | reverse complement strand
GTTCATCTTCAGCAGCTTGAATATTGCGACGTTGATGGCGAACTGGACACCCGTCTGCATGAACTCGTCGAGTATCTTATGCTCTATGAAGTTGAGGGCCCATCTCTGCTTCTCCGTCAGCTTGCCGTCCTCGATTATCTCGAACTTCTCCTCCCCGGGTATGTATCTTATGAGGCCTTTCTGCTCGGCCCTCCTGAGGGTTAGCTCAGCCTCCGCACTACACGGGACCACTATCTTGTCTGGGAGCTGCTCCCTGAGCTTCCTGAAGTTCTCTGGAGCTGTCTCCAAATCCATCTTGTTTGCCACCACTATGGTTGGCTTGGATATCTCTCTGAGGGCTGTGGCGAACTTCTTGTCGTCCAGGGGTGTCCAGTTCTCGAAGTCCTTGTTCTCCAGTCTGCTCTCCTTCAGGGCTGCCCTGACGTGGTGTGCGAAGACCTTCACGCCTTTGAGGACCTCCTCCATGGCCTCGGGAAGCTCTATCCCCCTCTTAACCTGCTTGATTATCTTATCCTCGTTCTTGTCAATCAGCTTGAGGAACCACATAACCAGCTCCTCCTCTATGTCGTAGTAGTCGGCCAAGGGGTCCCCCGTGCCAGGCTCCGTCAGCTTACCCTCCTCATCCACGCTTCCACTCGCATCAACCAGGTGTAGGAGGACGTCAGATTGGGCTGCCACGCTTAGGAACTGGTTGCCCAGCCCCTTCCCTGCCCACGCACCCTTAATCAGGCCTGGGAGGTCTATCAGCTCTATGGGTATGTGCCTCCACCCGTTCACGCACTTGGAGTTCTGGGGGTTATCCTTGACGTTGAACTCCCTGCAGACGCATAAGGTTATGGCGTATCCTGTCCCATAGTTTGGCTGCTTGGTTGTGAAGGGGTATGTGGAGACCTCGGCGGCGCCCATGGTTGCTGCGTTGAAGAACGTCGTCTTCCCCGTGTTCGTCTTACCTATTATCCCAACCCTAACGGTTGTCAAGGCCCTGGAACCCTCACACTAACTATCCTGCGGGTGGTCTTAAGCCTTAAGCGGCGGCTCACCTTATCCTGATGTATTGGTATGCCTCTGTCTCTGATGTGAAGGCGTATTTTACGTGCTGGAAGCCCTTCTTCAGCTCCCTGACCCTCTCCCTGACCTTCCCCGGCTCCTCCCTCTTCACTATCACCCTGCTTATCAGCTCGGCTATCTCAACCATCTCCCCACGGCCCATACCCAGCCTGGTTACCTCCTGGACACCTATCCTGACGCCGCTGGGCGTCCTGTAATCGGTCTTGAGCCTGAAGTCCTTGGGTATGAGGTTCCTGTTCAGGATTATGCCCGCCTCCTCAAGCCTCTTCTCAGCCTCATATCCATTCATGTGCTCGCTTACATCGGCTATGAGGGTGTGGGACTCGGTGAAGCCCCTATGCTCGTAGAGGACCTTGATGCCCCTCTCATAGAGGGCCTGGGCCAAGGCCTTAGCGTTCTCAACTATCCTCGAGGCGTATTCCCGGTAGAATGCGAGGGCCTCGGCGAGGGCTATGGCGAGTCCTGCGACTGCGTGTAGGTGATGGTTGGAGACGAGGCCTGGGAAGACAACCCGCTTCAACTCCTCCTCATACCTACTCCAAGAGAGTATCATGCCGTGCTGGGGGCCTGCGAGGGTCTTATGGGTGCTGAGGGTTACTGCGTCCGCTCCCTCACGTAAGGGGTCCTGGAACCTCTTCCCAGCTATGAGTCCAGCCACGTGGGCAGCGTCATAAACAACCTTCCCGCCATACTCGTCCGCAATCTGCTTGATCTCCTTGACTGGGTGGGGGAAGAGGAAGACGCTTGCTCCCAGCATGAAGAGCTTGGGGACCTTGCCCTCACGTGAGAGCCTCTCAACCTTCCTCCTAGTGGCATCCACGTCTATCTCATAGTTCTCCTCATCGAACTCGTATCGCTCCACCTCCAGCCCCCTGACCACGCCCGCAGTCCCACCCCACTTCAGCTTTCCATGACTTATGTGGCCTCCATGAGGTATTGCGAGGGCCATCATGGTGTCCCCGGGCTGGGCGAAGGCGGTGTAGGCCGCCATGTTGGCCACTACGCCCGAGATTGGTCTAACGTCCACGAACTCTGCCTCATAGACCTCCTTCCCGAGCTGGATTGCCAGGAGCTCGACCTCGTCTATGTATCTGCATCCTGCGTAGAGCCTCTCCCCAGGCCATCCCTCGGCATACCTGTTCCCGAAGTCTGATGCCAGGGCCTCCCTGACGGCTGGGCTTGGAACGTTCTCGCTTGCCACCAGGGATATGCTCTCCCTGAAGAACCTGTGATGGCTCTCCAGGAGCTCCAGAACCCTGTGGAACTTCTGGCGGGCTAGCTCCAAACTCACCTCCAAACTTATCAGAGTGGATGGGGCTCCGATAAAACCCTTTAGGCGAGGAAGCCGTAGATTATCAGGGTTGTGAGTAGGGTTATCTCGACTGCGAGGAGGATTGCGGCCTTAAGGAGGTTGAGCCTCACCCCAACGCACCGATATACAGAGCATCCGACACGGATTTAGCACTTGCTATTCTAGAAATGCTCCGAGATACCCTGAGAATACCTCGAAAGAACTAGAATAATCTGGAACCCGGGCCTCCAACACGTTCGAATATCTGGTCAAGTATTCTGGCGGTAACACCCCAGATAACCCAGGCCGAGTAGCTGTATGCCGGGCGGACCACATACTCGCCTGAGGGCCTCCTGACTATCTTCTCTGCAGGCTTAAGCTCCCTGAGCCTGGCCCAGAAGTATGTCGATAGCTCTCCTCCAAGCCTCACCCTGGGCCTCCCCTCTGCCTCGGCTATAAACGGGGTTACCGTCAGGCTGGGCATGTTGGAGGGCCTGACCACGTCGAGGGCTCCCAGGAGCCTCAGTTCCCCGAGCCTTATCCCCACCTCCTCCATAAGCTCCCTCTCGGCGGTCTCCAGAAGGTCCCTGTCCCCAGGCTCCCACCTCCCCCCGGGCAGGGCCACCTGACCCGACCACGGGTCCCTCCCGCTTATCCTCCTGATCACGAAGAGTATCTCAGGCTCATCCTCGACATTAATTACGGCGACGACCGCAGCCCTGTCCCTCCCACCCTCAACGACCTCGCCCACAGGAGCCCTCAGCCCCCTGAAAACAACCATCAACCAACCCACCGAGGCAGGAGAAAATAACCATGATGGAGGGTCAGCGATCGACGGTCTCATCAGGTCTCAGGCAGCAGGGGTGCAGTCATCATCCCCTGGGCTGTGGGCCGCACGCCGCATCTCTTTGTTTGCGTGGGTTGTTTTTAACGGTTATTCCTCCTTCTGTTCTTCTTTTTCCTGGGGCTGGGCCTCTAGGACCGCTTTTAGCAGGGTTTTCTGGTCGAGTTCGACCCGTGTTCTCCACCCTATCGTCAGGATGTCGTCGTCGGTCTTGTTGATGTAGCCCCTCCTAACAGCCCTCTCGAGGTAGGCCTCCGCCTTCCACTTCGGGAACTTGGTCTCCAAGACCTCTAGGACATCCCTGAGGGGGGCCTTCCCACCCCTGCTCGAGATTACGGAGAGCGCCGCAGCCAGGGCCGCCACCTCATCTATCCTCCACCCAGCTGTGACTAGGTCGGACATGGTTAGGGGGTGCGCCAGGGTTACGTAGAATCTGGCTCTGTCGAGATTCTCCTCCCCCTCCTCCTCGAAGACTGTCTTGATTCTTAGGCCGAGTTGGCTGAGCCTCGAGTTCAGTATGTCTATCACCTTCATGTAGTTCTTGCCCAGCCTGTGCTTGAGCTCCCATCCCCTGACTCCGGGTCTTCTATGGCTTGCGAAGAGGAGCATGGCGGCGGCTATCATCAGCTTCCTGGTCATCCTCTCCTCGCTACTCGTCCCTCCTCACCTCCACCGGTATAACCAGGCTTGTGGGAGCCTTCCTCTCCGCCTTCCCCTTGTTCGGGATGAGTTTTATCTCTCCCTTGAGGGGGTTTCTCCTGACCTCTGCGTAGCCCTCGGTGATTAGGAAGCTCGTTATGTATGCTCTCTCGAACGTCTCCTCGAAGTCCCTGCCCTTGACGAACTCCCAGTAATCGACCTCGCCTCCCTCCCCAGCCTTCTCGAGAAGCTCCTCGTGAAGCCTCCGAACCTTCTCGGCCATAATCTCAGACTCAAGCCTCTCAGCCGCCTCCGCCAGCCTATACTCCCTCTCACTCAGCCTCCATCCATACTCTCTGCCCTCGGGTCTCGGCGGAAGGCTTAGGAAGTGGTCGAGTCCCTGCCTCAGCCTCTGGGGTGTAAGCTGCTCCAGGTAGACTATCGGCCTCCACGCCTTGAGGAATGCTTGGGCTAGGGCCTTCTTGTCGAGTGCCGCTACACGGGTCGAGACCATCTGGCTGTCTATGAAGAGGCTCCTCGCCTTCTCCTCTATCCACTTGTGCTGGAAGGCTATGAGGGAGGCGATTCGATAAAGGGTCTCGGCGTCGACCACGTAGTATTCAAGCTCGGGGTTCTCCTCAAGCATTCTGCGAAGCTTTGCTAGAAGCTCCCTAATGTTGACAGTGAAGGGGTCGAGCCCCATCCTCTCCACGTTCTCGCATATCTTGATTATCCTCTCTAGCTCCTCCCTGCTCAGGGTCCTCCTCATGGATTATACCTCCTAACCGACGACCTCCCACCAACGTTCTGGACAACGAGGATGTGCATGCCCTCCTCCACGGGGACCCTTCCAGGAGTGATTATGATGTATTGGACTGCTTGCTCGGTCTTGGCCGAGGCTAGTAGGAGCCTCACCATGCGCTCCCTGTTGAGCGGGTCTAGGTGGACGTCGAACTCATCCACGGCCCTGAAGGGTGATTTGACGTATTTCTGGAGTGCGAGGAGGAATGCGAGTGTCCCGACTATCCTCTCGCCTCCGCTGTGGGTGTGTGCGTCGAGTAACGCTGGCTCAACCCCCCTGAACCCTACGTAGAGTTCCAGGCTCGCCTTCTCAGGGTCCTCCAGGTTCCTCAGGACAATCTTCCCAGCCCCGTCTGCGTGCCCGAGTATCTCGTTGAACCTTGGCTCCACCTCTGCCACCAGCTCCCTCAGGAAGTTCCTCCAAAGCTCCTTCCGATACTCAACCTCCTCAAGCGCCTTGCGTAGGTTTTCCTCGGCCTCGGCGGCCTTGGCCTCTGTCTCCCTATACCTTGAGTCTGCGACCAGATACATGTCCTCCGCCTCCTCGGCCACGTCGCCCAGGGACGCTATCTTGAGGGAGACTGCCTTGATGTCTTCGAGTATCTCTTGGGGCTTCCTGCTGGTCTGGACTCTCTCGCCCAGGGAAACCGCCTTCCTCATCCGCTCCTCCAGCTCGGCCTTGACCCGCTTGAGCTCGTATCCCAGCCTCCTGGCCTCGGCCTCGTTGAGCTTTATCCTGTATCGTGCCACGCCCTCGGAGACCTTCTCATCTATCAGCATGTCGAGCTTCTTCTCGAAGTCCTCTCGCCCACCCTCACCCGACTCGTAGATTCTTATCAGCTCCTCCCTCAGCCTCCTGGCCTCGGCCTCATGGAACTCCGCCTCGGCCCTCAGCTTCCTCTCTTCTATCTTGAGCGCCTCCATCCTCTCCTCCAGCCTCCCGGCCTGCGCCTCCTTCTCCTGGACCTCCGCCCACGCAAGCTCAAGCTCCAGCCTCCTCTTCTCCTCCCCGAGCTTCCTCTTCATGACGAGCTTCTCATACTCCTCACGCCAATACTCGACCGCTGCCTTTGCCTCCTCGAGAGCCCGCTTCAGCCCCCGCTCCTGGGCCTGGAGGTCCCTCAGCCTCCTCTCCGCCTCGATTATCCTCTCCCTGAAGTGCGATGCGCCCACGGCGTCCTCAACCATCCGGAGCTTCTCCACACTAGACTTTGCCGCAAACTGCTCAATCATGTTCTGATGCATTATGATGAGCATGTTGTTTGGGTTTATTCCAAGCCTCCTGAGGAGGTGCTCGACCTCGGCCTTGCTCTTGAACCTGTTGTTCACGTAGTGCCAGTAGTCTCCGGTGCGTTTGAGGTATCGGGTTATGACGAGCTGGTCGCTGTCGAGCCAGGGTATAGGCCTCCTTCCATCAACCTCCGTGTTATCGAATATGACCGAGACCCTGGCGGCCTTCTCCCCACGCCTTATGAGGTCGCTCAGCCTCTCGCTCCTATCGGTGTAGGTCTGGCCCAAGGCCACGGCTATCCCAAGCAGTATAGAGGACTTCCCCGAGCCGTTCGGCCCCGTTATCAGGTTCACGCCAGGCCTCAGCGGGATACGGGAATACTCGTGGCTCATGAAGTTCTCGAGTATCACCTCACGGATATAGGGGGCCCTAGCCACGGCCTCCGCCCTAGCCAGCCCACCAGCCCTCTCTCCCGACTCCACCCAGCCACCACACCAACAGACCCATTATTAAATTATCGAGGAAGACGGCGGCAGGGTATTTAGAGGCCTCCCAGCCAGGTGTTACTGTGGGATACCCATGGCATCCGGCGGGCTAGGGTTTATTTCCACCTGGGTCTCCGGGTGAGGCGACTATGGGCATCGGCGTCGGCTCGGTCTCACTCTTGGCCAGGTATCCTGTCAAGTCCATGGGCGGCGAGGAGCTTGAGCAGATATACCTGGGTGAGGGTGGTGTGGCGGGCGACAGGCTCTACGCACTCCTAGACCTCGAGACCGGCAGGATTGCTAGCGCAAAGAACTACAAGGTCTTTGGAAGGTTGCTGGACTTCAGGGCTAGGCTCATAGGCGGGGATGCCGTGGAGATAAGTTTCCCTGGGGGTGGCAGGGTCTCCACCTTGGACGGGGATGTGGATGAGGCCTTGTCTAGGGCTCTTGGCAGGCGTGTCAAGCTTCTGGGAAGCCCCCCGCCCGCCGCACGGATACTCAGGATGAACCCCTTCACGGGAGAGCTGAGGGAGTCGGAGCTTGCTCCGGGAACATTCCTCGACGGAGCGGAGGTCCATCTCCTAACCTCCTCATCGCTCTCATGGCTCGGGAAGCTTGTAGGCGATGCGCCGGATGCCTGGAGGTTTAGGCCGAATATACTTCTGGAGACTGAGGGTGTGGGTCGGCTGGAGGATGGGTGGGTTGGAGGCCTGCTGAGGGTGGGTGAGGCCATACTTAGGGTGGAGAGGCCGACGAGGAGGTGCTCCATAATCTCCCTCGGTGAGGAGGGTAGGGTGGATAGGCTCGGATACCTTAAAGCCCTCAAGGAGCATGGCGGAACACTCGGGATATACTGCTCCGTCGTCTCACCCGGATGGGTGAGGTTGGGAGACAAGGCCGAGATTCTTAGGCCGTGAAAATAGGGCTTATAAGGCTGGATGGCTAAATAGTAGGTTTGAGGGCTTCGAGGGAGGGAGAGTGTCGAGTAGCCTTGGTGAGAATCGAGGTCAAGACAACCCTTGAGAGATTCAGGCAGTTCATCATACTCAACACATGCCGCTCATTCATCCCACCCGGATACCTGAAGGACCCCAGCATATTCCCTGAGCGGGACGCTGAGGAGGGGAGGATATACGTTGAGGCGGCGTCCAAGCTCGACCTAGGCCAGATAAGGAATGTTAGGTTCGTGAAGGTCGCCGAGGTCCTGGGCGTCATCTACAAGTCCAAGAGCGGGAACACCGACCTAATCTGGAGGCAGGTGAGGGGGAACATAGGGAAGGTCTCGGGGGAGGCCTCACCCAACTCGATAGTGAACCTGATAGAGGCGGGCGTAATCCCCAAGTCCATGATAAGGAAGATGATTCAGGAGTTCTCCTCAGGCGAGGAGGCCACCTAGCTATATCTCGCTTCCCCTCTCCAGCCTCCTCCTACACTGACCGCACAGCATATATGACTTATAATCCGTGTCGCCTATCCAGTTGCTGAACGCCATCACGCATTTACGGTTGCTGCAGTGGGTCAGGCCGTGGAGATGCCCTATCTCGTGGACTGCCTCCTTCCTAAGCCTCTCTATGAAGAGTTTCCTGTCGGGCGGCATTCCATAGAACTCCTGCCTAAGCCTATGCGCCGAGATTACCGAGACGCCCTGCCATGCGAGGCCGAAGACATAGTTCAGACCTGCTGCGTAGATGTCCTCCTCCACTACTAGGAGTAGGTATTCGTCGGGCCTCCGGGTCGGCGAGTATTCCTTGACGATTCTCCATGCATCGTATTGCCCCCTATCCTTGTTGAGGAACTTCTCCGAGACTATCCTCTCGACGAACTCTACCTCGACCTCCTCTCCATAAACCTCCCTCAGGGCTTCCTCGACGCTTCTAAGGGCCTCCTCGTCATGGACCTCGCTCAGAACCCTTACCCTCAACCCCTAGGCCTCCTCTTGAGCCTCGAACCGCAGCGGGGACACGGCTCACCCGGGGCTTTGCCTCCGCCCATCCACCCGCATGAGGGGCAGTAGGTTGCCCATCTTATCTTCTTGGTTATCCCCCTGTGGAGGAGCGGCTCAACCTTTAGGCCGAGGATGGAGGCGAGGTTCTGGACCGAGTAATCCGACGTGGCTATCGAGGTCTCAGGGTATCTCTCCGACAGCTGGAGGGCTAGGGCGATTACGTGGATGTCTGTCTCGGAGAGCTCCGACTCCCCGACCTCCTTAGCCTTCTTCCTGACGGCCTCCACGTATCTCTCGGATGGCTCGATTACCTTGATTCCGCCAACCCTTCTGAGGGCTGCTCCACCATACCTGGCCTCCTCCAAGACATCCCCGCATGTCACTAGTTCCTCCTGCCCTTGCTCCGTGAACCCCAGGATTAGGGCGGCGGTGTCGAGTATCCTCACCCTCTTACCTGAACCTCTTCCAGACCCTCTTCGCAAAGCTTTCACGGCTCCCCGTGGCCAGGAACCTCACCCTGTTCCCCGACTTTCTCACCTCGAGTTCCAAGGACTCCTGGTCAAAGACCCTTCTTATGTAGCCGTCTATGAGGAGCTGGAACCCTGTCTCGGACTCGGCCCTTATCCTTACCGGCTCCTTCAGGGAGAGGACGAGGGGTCTGACGGACCTGAGGGGGCATACCGGGACCACGACCACGGCCTCGACATCGTCCTCCACCACCGGCCCTCCTGCC
>JAHSRM010000081.1 GCA_021650775.1 Candidatus Benthortus lauensis | reverse complement strand
TGAAGAGGGGGTCTGTTGCGCTGACACGCTCGGGTGGGCAGTATGGCTCCGCATCCCTCATAAGCTCGTGCCACCAGTAGTCCCTACCCTCCTTCATGGGCGTGTTCTCGAGGCCGACCCTCCTGACCACCACGACCTTCTCCACGCTCGGAGACTTCTCCAAGGCCTCGTCCGCACTCTTCTTCAACTCAATCCTCTTCCCACGCCTATAGAACCCGTCAGCGGTGATAAGGACCTTGGCCTCGGCGTCATTTATCCTGTCTGCTAGGGCTGAGGCGCTGAACCCCGAGAACACGATGCTGTGGATAGCCCCTATCCTTGCGCATGCCAGCATAGCTATCGGAAGCTCGGGGACCATGGGCAGGTAGATTGAGACCCTGTCGCCCTTCCTTACACCCAGCTTCTTCAAAACGTTGGCGAACTTGTTCACCTCTATCCAGAGCTGGTGGTAGGTTAGTGTCCGTGCGGAGCCCTCCTCACCCTCCCAGAATATTGCGACCTTGTTCTTCAACCCCTTCCTAAGATTCACGTCAAGGCAGTTGTAGGAGGCGTTTATCTCGCCGCCCACGAACCACTTGGCGAAGGGCGGCTCCCATACGAGGGTCTTCTCCCACCTCTTGAACCACTCAAGGTTCTCCGCAACCTCTGACCAGAAGCCCTCGGGGTCCTCGAGAGACCTCCTCCAAAGGTCCCTAAGCCTCCCACCATAAACAGTCTTCCTGGCCTCCTCGGCGAAGACCTCGGAAGCCTTAGCCTCCTCAGCCATATAGACTACATCACCTCACAGATAAATAATTGTTAGCCTTCTAAAAGGGATTCCCTGTAGGAAGATGTAGTATTGTGGATAAGGTTTTATGAGGGTTGCTAACAAACATGCTTGGAACAGGTCTTGGCTCTAAGGACTGGGGCAAGCTTGGAGGCCTCCACCGGGTCATGCACGTTCTGCGGCTCGGAGAGAGTGGTATACTTCAGGAGGTATTCCGGGGAGAGGCTCTGTGCGAGGTGCTTCAACAGGTCTATGGTGGATAGGGTTAGGAGGACCATCTCGAAATATAACCTGCTAAGGCCGTGGGATAGGATTGCGGTGGCGGTCTCGGGTGGAAAGGACAGCCTCAGCCTCCTCAAGATTCTCTCCGAGATAGAGAGGGACTACCCAAGGGCGAGCCTCGTGGCCATAACAATAGACGAGGGGATACCGGTCTATAGGGAGGAGGCCATAAGACACGCCGAGACCTACGCAGAGAAGCTCGGCATAGAGCTACGCAGGCTCAGCTTCAAGGAACTCTACGGGTTCACCCTAACGGAGGCGGTCGAGTCAGGGGCTATGGAGAAGATGGGGCTCAAGCCATGCACTGTCTGCGGGGTCCTGAGGAGGAAGGCCATCACGCTTGCGGCCAGGAGGGTTGGGGCGACGGTGGTGGCCACCGCACACACGCTCGACGACATAGTCCAGACCTACCTGCTCAACGTATTCAGGGGCGACGCATCCATGGCTCCGGTGGGGTTGAGGAGGGAGGGCGAGGGGGTGGTGCCGAGGGTCGCACCCTTCAGGCTCACACCAGAGAGGGAGGTGGTCTTCTACGCCTACCTCAACAAGATACCCTTCCAGGCCGAGGCATGCCCGTACGCAAGCCAAGCCATGAGAGACCCAATCCGAAGATTCCTGACAAGCTACGAGGAAACCTACCCAGGAGCACTCTACGCAGCCCTAAACACCCTAGAGAAATTAATCCAAGCCAAACCCCAGCCCCAGCACCCCTGCCCAACCTGCGGAGAACCCACAACAAGACCCATCTGCCGAGCCTGCGAGATAGAGGAAGCCATCAAGAGGCATATGAGGAGGTAGTAAAGCTTATAAACATACAATCAAGATTGTAACAATCATGGTTATTACATTTGTGAATCGACAGGAAGAGTTATCCCTGCTTGAGAGACTCTAGATTTGGAAGAATCCGAATGTTCTGTATGTGTAGATTATGTTTGAGGCGAGGAGGGCTATGCAGGCTGCCGAGATGGTTGAGGCCAGGGCCTTGAGCTTCCTCTGGTCTCTTATCCTTGCCTCGAGTAGGCTTGTTATGAGTAGGTGGCCGTCGAGGAGGTGGATGGGGAGCATGTTGAAGATTGCGACTCCCACGGCTATGAGCTGTGTCCACCAGAGGGTCCTATACACGGTGTAGGTTTGCTGGGGGCTCAATCCACCCATCTTCATGGGATAATAGTAGTCTATCCTGGTGACGCCCATGCTCCTGATTATCCATGCCAGGGGGACGTTCACGGGCTTCGAGAGTTTGAGGGTGTAGGTCTTCCCGCTTGTCCTCACGATTAACTCGTCCTGAGCCGTTATGTTCTGGCTTAGGGTGAACCTGTTCACGGGCGTGTCGTTCACGCTTAGTATGACCTCGCCCACCCCGGGGCCCTCGCCCTCCTCCCTCTCGAGGACTATCACCCCACTCTCCAGGGGTGCGAAGAGACCTATCATCAGAAGGACCACGAGGACTCCTACAACTATGTTGGCGAAGCTTCCTGCCGCCGCAACCCTGGCCCTGGCGCCCACGGGAGCCTTCTTGAACTCCTCCTCATCGGGCTCCACGAACCCTCCTGGGAAGATGAATGCGAGGAAGATGCCCGTGGACTTGAGCTTGATTTTCTCCAGCCTCGCTATGAGGCCGTGCATCCCCTCATGGGTTATGAGGACTACCCCGAGTGCGAGGAGCATGTAGGGTAGATGCTCGAGCCTTATGGTTACGCCTATTATCAGGGGGATTACTATGTTCTGGACCCCCGCCTGCTGGGGTGCGAAGAGGTAGACGCCGAGGTTCCTTGCGAGGAAGAAGACTGCGAAGGCCATAAGCCCGAATCCCACGGCCAGGCCCATGTTCCCCAGAACCCTCCAGAGGAGGGGGCGCCAGCCAGCAATCCTGTCAAACACCTCGACAAGCTTCTCAGACCTAAGTATGACAAGGAAGGGGTAGAGCCTGAAGCCCCCTCCCCGCCTCAGCCTCTCCCTAAAGAACAGCCATGAGACCAGGTATCCTCCAGCCCAGACAGCCGCCAGGGCGACGAAGTATAGGTAGACTTCCACCCGTGGAAGGAATCTCTACGTAAATAAAAGCCTGACCCCTCTAAACCAGGGCTTTCTCGGTCTTGGCGTCGAAGATGTGGTATCTGCCTGCCATGAATCCTACCCAGACCCTCTCACCGAACCTGAGGTCGGCGGTGGGCGGGACAACCGCCTTAAGCAGGTATTCCCCGGCCTTGAGGTCCACGATTATGTTGGAGCCCATGGGCTCGAGGACGTATATCTCGGCCTGGAAGACGGATTGGGGCGTCTTCTCACGTGAGAGGACCAGGTCCTCGGGCCTGACGCCTAGGTAGACCTCGCCCCCGGTCAGCCCCTCCCTAACTATCTTGGATAGCTCTGGGTCGAGCTGGTAGGAGAAGAGCTCGGATACCAGGGTTATCTGGCCATCCTTCTCGCTTACCGAGGCCTTGATGAAGTTCATGGGCGGGCTTCCAACGAACCCTCCAACAAACATGTCGGCAGGCTTCTCATAGATGACGGTGGGCGCATCGTATTGGAGGACCTTGCCCTTATTCATCACCGCCACCTTGTCGGCCATGGCCATGGCCTCTGCCTGGTCATGCGTAACATAGATGGTCGTTATCTTGAGGTCCTTCTGGAGCTTCTTCAACTCGGCCCTCATGTAGACCCTCAGCTTGGCGTCAAGGTTGCTTAGAGGCTCGTCCATGAGGAAGACCTTGGGTGTCCTGACAAGAGCTCGCCCGAGGGCAACCCTCTGCTGCTCGCCGCCGCTGAGCTGACGGGGCTTCCTGTCAAGTAGATGCGATATGTTGAGGAGTTTGGCGACCTCCCTAACCTTCCTGTCAATCTCCTGCTTGGGATACTTCCTCATCCTGAGGGGGAAGGCCAGGTTATCATACACCTTCATGTGGGGGTAGAGGGCATAGTTCTGGAACACCATGGCTATGTCACGGTCCTTGGGCGGAAGGTCATTAACCAGGTTATCGTCTATGTAGATCTCCCCCTCGTCGGGTGTCTCGAGGCCGGCTATACATCTCAGGGTCGTGGTCTTCCCGCATCCCGAGGGGCCTAAGAGGACGACGAACTCTCCGTCGCCCACATCCAGGTTCACACCATTAACAGCCACGGTCTTATCAAATCTCTTGACAAGATTGACAACCTTAACCTTGCTCATCCAACCCATCCAGCCCCCAACCATCTTAAAAATTTTTTACCCGAAAAATAGCTGAGGGGAGAGGATTCCAGGGGCTTTACCTCAAGCAGGTTACGATTTCTAACCCGAGTCAAGGCGTTCTACGTCCCTTGTAGGTTAAAAATTTTCCCCGAATGTGGGGGGAAAAGTGTAAAAGTTAGAGGCTATCTCATAGGTCCCGGGTAGTGGGTCTCCCTTATCCTTGGGGGTGGATGCGTTGTCCGAGGGTTCTCAGCAGAGTTGGGAGGAGAGGAGGCAGAACGTGGTCCAGATACTTGAGTCCATCGCCAACGACATGGGGACTCCGAGGAACATTAGGAGGATAGCAAAGGCCGCCGCCGACGCACTATTCGACGAGAGATACACCCCTGCCGTGAGGGCCGCCAACGCCATCGAGATGATTGAGGAGATAATCAACGACCCCAACATGCCCGTCTTCACCAGGACGCAGCTCTGGATGGCCATATCCATCCTCGAGACCATAAGGTCATCCGCATAGATTACCATGGGAATCCCCTGGTATTCTCTGGCGTCGGGTGAGGCTCCAAGGCCAGCTCAAATCATTATATCCTATTCTGGATGATGGTCCCCTGGGTTGAGGGGCGGTAGGAGAAGGGTCAGGCTGGAGATGACCAACGAGGATGGAGACAAGATTATCCTGATAATGGAGGGTAGGATAGACCGGGAGAAGCTCATGCAGGTGGCCGACTTCCTCGAGCTCTATGGTGGAGGCGGGAGGGAGCAGAGGCACGAGTATCTGGAGAACAGTAAGCTGGCCAAGCTGGCCCGAATCCTGCCCAAATACTTCCCCCTAAGCTACTTCACCTCCCGGGACGCAGTGGAGGCCTACATAGCCGAGTATAGGGAGCCCCTCAGCCTAAGCACCGCCTCAACCTACCTGGCCAGGCTGGCCGAGAGGGGATACCTGGAGAAGGTCAGCGTAGGCAACATGGTAAGATACAGGCTCAGCCGAGAGCATCTTGAGGAACGGCACCCAAGGCTCCCGCACATGGAGTAAAATCCAGGGAAAGGTATACGATTCCGTATCACCTGGAGGCGTCGATTCTTGAGGAGGTCGGTCGAGAGATTCCTAAAGGCCCTGGGGCTCAAACTCCCCGATAAACGGGTCCTGGAGACCCTTGTCGAGGGCTCCCACCTAACCATGCCGCAGGCCGAGACCCTCCTAATCGAGGCGGCCCAATCCCTCATGGGGAGGAGGATGAGCGTGGAGGAGAAGGCCAGGGTCCGGGGGGTCTCAAAGGGAGCCTACGTGAGAACCAGGCGCCAAGCCCTAGAGAACGTCAAGAAGAGCATCCACACCATCCTCCTCCTAAGGCTCCTCGGAATCCTCGGAGAAGGAGCGGCGGCAACCATAATAGAGGCCGGAGAGCTTCTGGCGAGGGGCGAATACGAGGAGGCCCTAAGCCTCATCGAGGGATTGACGCCACGTGACATCACAGAATAGCCGTGACATCACGGCGGGAACACTTTATCAAAGACCCCAGGGGAGGGACTCCCGGGGATGGACGCCCTAACCCTCTCCCTAATCTTCGCAGCCCTCTTCGTGGCCCAGACAGCGATATACACCCTACTTCTCCTGAGGATGAGGAGGACCTTCAGGCCCCAGCCCCCGCCCGTGATTCCACCCACATCACATAGAATCACGCCTGTTGAGGAGCTTCCGAGAAGTGTTGTCGAGGCCCTCAGGCTTCTGAGGGAGGGGCCCCTGAGTGCGAGGGAGGTCAGCTTGAGGCTTGGGCTGAGCAGGGAGCATACGGCCAGGCTCCTGAAGAGGATGGTGGAGGAGGGGCTTGTGGCGAGGGAGGGTAAGCCCTACCGCTACAGGCTAACCGACTCGGGTGAGAGGCTCCTCAAGACCCTGTGACCACCTGTGACGTCACTTCCTCAAGGCAAGGTAGACCCCGGCTGCGAGGGCCACCGTGCCCACCAGGTCCGCCAGGGGTAGGAGCCCCGGGTTCCCGAGCCTGGCCATCACGCCGCCTATCATGGGTGCCACGGCTCCTATTGTTATGAAGAGTGCGTAGCCCTTCCTCAGCTTGACCAGGCTGTAGACCGCTCCCCCTATGAACGCTATTCCTCCAGGGATGTTGATTAGAGGTGTGAGCATCCTTACGGTTCCAGGCATGGCTAGGCCGCCTACCACCGCCTCCCTCAGAGCCTCCTCATCGACGCCCGAGGCCGCCACCATCACCCCGAGGACCAGGGTCATGGCCAGGATGTAGGCCGTGAATACCTTGGACGCTCTCCCGCCCCTGGAGACCATACCGAGGGTCCCTGCTCCAAGGAACCCGACCAAGGCTATGGCCGAGAAGTAGTAGAGCTTGTAGAGGCCGGTGCTCCAACCCCAGAGGAGTGCCGAGGCCTGCGACAGGTCCGAGAGGCCCCAGAGGGTCAGCCCCACCGCCCAGAGAACATGGTGGAGAACCCTCCTCTCGATAAAGGAGCGATAACTGTGGGCAGAGATGCCGAGGGCCAGCAACCCTGCGAAAAGCGACACCGCCCAAGCACTCATATTGTGTTTCGCTAAATTTTTCCTATATAAGTTAGTTGATTCAACAATAGAAGCTCATTAAAACGTTTTTATTGTTAGGGGGAGGCCTCTCTTAGGGGTATGGCGTCGAGGTATAGGTGCAAATCCTGTGGGAGGAGCTTCAAGACCGGTAAGGCCCTCTCCCAGCATATGAGGTCCAAGCATCCTGGGAGATACTATGCCCCAAGGGTAGGCGTGCCTGTGGCGGTCGTGGTCGTGGCCGCCCTCCTCGTAGTGTTCTTCTCGCCCAGCCTCACCGCAGGGACCTCCCATACCACGGTGATAAGCGCCACGACAGCCGAGACCAAGACCACTGTGGTGGAGGATTATAGGAGGGCCCCGGACTTCAGGCTTCCTGTGATAGATGAGCTGGGGCTGACGGGCGAGGAGGCGGGTCTCTCGGACTTCGAGGGTAGGCCCGTCTTCCTGGAGTTCATGTCCCCGACCTGCCCCCACTGTAAGAACATGGTCCCGACCCTGAAGAAGCTCTACGAGAAGTATGGCGACGAGGTGGTCTTCCTGACCGTGATGCTGGCCTTCGACGACGAGAACAGCGTGAAGCTCAACCAGGAATACCTCCAACAGTATGGGACCGAGTGGCTCCACGTCCTCGACAAGGGCCTCAAGGTCTTCAGGCTCTACGGAGTCGAGGGCACCCCAACCTTCTTCGTCCTAGACTCCCAGCACAGGGTCGTCTCCAAGATTGTTGGCGAGAAGCCTCTCGAGGTAATCCAGAAGGAGATAGAGAAGGTGCTCTAGGGCTTGAGGCACCTATACCTCGCCTCAACGGTATTGGCGGTGATAGGCCTCGGCCTAAGCCTCTACCTCACCTACGTCTCAAGCCTACCCTACTGCCCGCTCCCAGCCCCGGGATGCGACCAAGTAATCGCAAGCCCCTACTCCAAGATACTGGGAGTCCCCGTGGCAGCCCTCGGAGCAGCATGGTTCACGGTGGCCGCAGCACTCAGCCTCACGGTAGCCCTCAGGGGCAGATGCGGTAGAGCCCTCCTCTCCTGGTGCGTAGTCGGCGTCCTGGGGGTGGCATACCTGGTCTACCTGGAGATTGCCGTGATAGGAGCAGTCTGCCTCTACTGCACCCTCGCCCACCTGCTGGGCCTGGGGGTAACCGGGCTGGCGGCCGCCGCTACCCTTCCCCGACCTCGTGGTTGACGACCTCGTGGACCCGTCTCAGGACCTTCTCGGGTATCCTCCGTCCACCAACCTTGATGGAGGCCCCCTCCCTCAAGACCTCCTGGAGGCTTCTCTGGAAGAAGTTTATGGTCTTGCCGAGGCTTCCGAACCTCCTCAGGAGCGCCTTGGCGGTCTCGTGGCCCACCAGCCCCTCAAGCGTGTAGAGGGCCTGCTCCTCCACGGTCATCTCCCTGCTCCTAACCCTAAGCGGATACTCACGAGGCCTCTTAGCCGAGCCTAGGGCCCTCTCCTTCCAGGCAAGGTAGGTGGCGGTA
>JAHSRM010000015.1 GCA_021650775.1 Candidatus Benthortus lauensis | reverse complement strand
TCCACCATGATTGAGGTAATCGAGGCCGCCTCCCAGGGCGTGAGGAGGGGCTCGGGCGGGGAGTCCATATCCCTTGTGGCCAAGGCTCCGAGGAGTGCTGCGAGGAGGATGGTTAAGGCCGACACCTACAGGTTCGGCGGCAAGGAGGTCTCCAGGTTCACGGGAGTTGAGAGGGACGAGTATAGCTGGACACCCGTGCCAACATGGGAGAGGTTCAAGAGCCTGGAGGACAGGCTCTCACTCGAGATAGAGCTTGCCGGTAGGTTTGGAGGCGGATACTTCATGCTCTTCTCCAAGAGCAGGAGGGCTAGGACCCTTGTTAAGGTCTCGGAGACCATGGAGAAGCTGTCTCAAGGAGAGGTGCCGCCGCTCTCCATGGCCTTCCAGTAAGGCTACTTCCTCCGGGACTTCAGCAGCATTATTGCCTTGGCGAGGTCTCCGCCCGTGTCCCTTAGGGCTTGCGCCGCCTCCTCCTCACTCACCCCTGCCTGCGAGGCCACTAGGAGTATATCGTCTTGGGATGGCTCGTATGCCTCCTCCTCCCCCGCCTCACCGGGAACCCGTTCCTCAACCTCCCCTCCTATGACCTGTAGTATCCTCTCACCCTCTATGCTCATCTCCACTATGTTTGGGCCGCTTATGACCAGCTCCCTGTCCCCGAACCTGACCACGACCTCCTCGGCCTGCCCAAGCTCCTTCAGGTCGAGGCCCAGGCTTCCCAGGAGCCTTGACTGCATCCTCCTAAGCTGCCTCGGTGATAGCTTCCTCAACCCCTTTCTCCACCATCCTTTGACGGCATCTCTTCGGATTTAGTCTTTGTGCCTCTAATCCTTACGGCCACGCCCTCCGAGAGGCTCTTCATGGTCCGCCCAGAGACAGCCGCCCTCCCCACGGCCAGCAGCCTACCACTCCTATCAACCACCAGGGCCTCGTCCCCGGGTAGGAGGTCTTCGTCGGCGTCGGCCACGTATCCGCACATGAGGTCCCGTCCATCAAGGACCAGCTCCACAGCCCTCTCATCGGCGTAGACCCTGAACCTCCTCCCCCCAACAGCCTTGAGAAGCCTCTCGGCCCCATGTATCGTCAGGGCTAGTAGGCCGTCGGGTCTAACCGTGGCCAGGAGAACCCCGTCCAGATACACCCTCCTAGGCCTCCCGGTTCCCTTGGATAACTCGATGGTGCTTCCGTCTGGGAAGAGGAGTCTGCCCACTCCTACGCCGAACTGGTAGTCCGCTATCTTCCTCACGTATCTCAGGTCATCCGACAACCTTGAATCCTCCGTCTGTCGAGAGTCTCCGAAGCTTCTCGGCCAGGTGGGGCGGGGTCTCGGCATCCACCCTTACATGGTCCTCATCATACCTTACGCTGATTACCTTCGCCCTCCCATAGAGCTCGTTCAGAAGCTTTAGCGTCTGCTCGCCGTAGGGCAGGGTGGCCTCCACCTTGATGAAGCCCCCCATCATCTCCGAGGCCTTGACCTCAAGCTCCCCCAAGCCCCAACCATACTTAGCGGAAATCATGACATACGGATACCTTAGCCCGAGCTCCGAGACCCTCTCCCCAAGGTCCACACCATTAAGCCTATCAATCTTGTTGAGGACTATGAGTGTTGGGACATCCTGGGCGCCTATGCTGCTTAGGGTGTCGAGCGAGGTCTCAATCTTCTCCCTCACCTGCTCCAAAGGCTCGGAGAAGTCTGCGACCAGGAGTATCAGGTTTGAGAGAGCTATCTCCCTCAAGGTTGCGTAGAATGCCTCGACCAGGAGGGTTGGGAGATTCTTTATGAATCCAACCGTGTCCGAGAGGAATACGGGTTTTCCATCGAACCTGGTTATCCTGGTGGTGGGTGTGAGGGTTGTGAAGAGCTGGTCATCAACCTCCACCTCCTCACGGGTTAGGGTATTGAAGAGCGTTGATTTGCCGGCGTTGGTGTATCCGGCAAGCGAGATTAGGGGGATTCCGAACCTCCTCCTCTCAAGCCTCACCAAATCCATATGCCTCTTAATGTCCTCCAGCTTCCTGTTAATCGAGACGACACGCCTATGAACCTCGTCATAGTAGACGTCGGCCTCATAGGCTCCGAGTCCATGGAACCCGGGCTGCTCACCCATCTTGGCGAGCCTAACCTTCTCCTTCGCCCTCGACAACTCGTATCTAAGCTCGGCCAACTTTATCTGAAGCTTCGCCTCCCTGCTATGGGCGTGCATGCTGAATATCTCGAGGATTAGCTGGGTCCTGGTCATCACGGGGACCTTGAGGGCCTTCGCCAGATTATACTCCTGGACAGGCTTAACCTCGTTCTCGAATATCACCTTGGATATCCCGAGCCTCTTCACCGCATCCTTGAGTTCTCCAAGCTTGCCTGGGCCAATGTTGTATTTTGGGTGGGGGTGCCTGACCTGCTTAAGCTGATAGACTACCTCGTATCCCGCCGTCTTACAGAGCTCCCTAAGCTCGTCTAGGTTGTCCCTCTCCCCCGGGTTGACCCGCTGGACTATCGCCACCCGCTCCGCCACTTTCCCCTCCAAGCCTGAGGATGCGTGGCCCCTCCTTAAACCTTTACCTCTCCCTACCTTTCTTGAGGAGGTCTCCGAGGCTTACTCCCGTAGAGGGTTTCCCAACCCCCGTGTAAGGGGTTTCCTCAGGCTCCTCAACCGGGACGAGGATACGTATGTTTAGGGTTCTCTCAATCTTTCGGGCCAGGTCGAGGGAAGGCCTGAACTCCCCTGACTCAATCTTCTTAACTATCGTAAGCTTCTCGTTAAGCATCTGCGCCAAGTCTTCCTGGCTGAGACCCATCTCCATCCTCGCCCTCCTAACAATCTCCCCATAATCCTCCACCAGCTCCAGGTCCTCGCCCGGGAGAATATCGCGTCTCCTACCTCTCCGAATCCTACTCATCACCTATAGAGGTAGCCTGGAAAGTATTAAGGGTTTGATGACCAGTGGGGTGGTGATGGATAGGAGGAGGATGCTGAAGGTTCTGGGCGGTGTGGGAGCGCTCCTGCTGGCAGGTTTCATGGGATATAGGTTCCTTAGACCTGAGTATGCTGTTGGAGAGGGTGTTGATGCCGAGGTTGAGGTTGTTGCGGAGGGCTTGGAGGTTCCGTGGAGTATAGCCTTGCTGGATGATGGATTGCTTGTGTCGGAGAGGATTGGGATGCTTCTGATGATACGTGGGGGTGAGAAGAGGCTCGTGAAGGAGTTCGAGGTGGCGGCCGTGGGTGAGGCAGGTCTTCTCGGAATAGCACTCCACCCAGACCGTCTCTCAAGACCCAGGCTATACCTCTACATGAGCTACTTCAGGAACGGGGAAATCATGAACAGGGTTATCGCAGGGAGATTTGACGCATCAAGGCTCACCCTAACCAGCATAGAGACCATAATCGACGGCATACCTGGGGCAGCCATCCATGATGGAGGTAGGATAAGGTTCGGCCCAGATGGAATGCTTTACATAACCACGGGTGATGCCGCCCAGCCCAGCCTCTCGCAAGACCTAAACTCCCTGGCAGGCAAGATACTCAGGGTCGAGGACGACGGCTCCATACCATCCGACAACCCCTTCCCAGGAAGCCCCATCTACAGCTACGGCCACAGAAACCCCCAGGGAATAGACTGGCACAGGTCCGGGGCGTTACTCTCATCCGAGCACGGCCCAATAGGTCATGACGAGGTGAACCTCATACTTCCGGGCGAAAACTATGGCTGGCCCCTTGCGACAGGAACCTTGGGCGGGGAGAATGGCAGGAGACCATTAATCGACTTCGGCCCCGTCAGCGTCGCACCATCGGGTGCATCATTCCTGGGAGACCACTTCCTAATCGCATGCCTCAGGGGTGAGCGGCTCATCCGCTTAAGGTTTGATGGAGAATCAGTCGGCGATGTTGAGAGCCTCTTCGTAGGCGAGTTCGGGAGGCTGAGGGACGTGGTCCCGGCCCCTGATGGAGGTGTTCTCGTGGCCACGAGTAATAGGGATGGGAGGGGGAGGCCGAAGCCCGGAGACGACAAGATTCTGAGAATCCAGCTACCTTGAACACGGGATAAGGTTATTAACTATTACGGGAATTTACAGGTTTAGGAGGTGGTTATATGAGTTGGCGTAGGAGGAGGTCTCCCTTCTTCAGGTTCTTCGAGGAGTTCGAGGAGATGATGAGGGAGCTTGACGAGATGTTCTCCCGCTCATTCGAGGAACTGGAGAAAGAGTTCCCGAGAAACCTAATCAGGGAGAGGAGGACGAAGGACGGCGTCATAAGGGAGTTCGGCCCAATAGTCTACGGATACTCGATAACCATAGGCCCGGACGGTAGACCCAGGATAAGGGAGTTCGGGAACGTTAGGCCAGGCGGAGAGGCCGAGATAGTGGAGGTAAGCGAGGCGAGGGAACCCCTGGTGGACGTCTTCGAGGAGGATGACAAGGTCAAGGTAGTGGCAGAGGTCCCCGGCGTCGATAAGAAGGACATCAAGCTCAACGCCACGGAGGAGACGCTCACAATCTCGGTGGACAACCCCCAGCGCAAATACTACAAGGAGATCGAGCTACCAGCCAAGGTAGACCCGAAGAGCGCCCAGGCATCCTATAAGAACGGTGTCCTAGAGGTCGTCTTGAAGAAGGTCGGGGGCAAGAAGGCCGGAGGAGTAGAGATTAAGGTAGAGTAGGTATGAGCAGCGACTACATAGAGCTGAAGGTGGCCGAGGCATACAGCCGGGACATAGGTAGAGGCATAGCGAGGGTGGACCCGGAGGCGGCTGCGAAGCTCGGGCTGAGAAGCGGCGACATACTCGAGATACGTGGCTCCAAGAGAACCTATGCGATTTACTGGCCCGCATATCCTGAGGATAAGGGTAAGGGCATCATAAGGCTCGACGCCCAGACCAGGAGCAACGCAGGTGTGGGGATAGATGACAGGGTCTCGGTGAGGAGGGTTGAGGCAAAGCCTGCGAAGAGGATTGTGCTAAGCCCTCAGGAGCCATTATACCTAATCGGAGCCGAGCAATACGTCCATCAGCTACTCTCGGGCAGAATAGTCTCGATAGGAGACACGGTAACTATCTCGGTCTTAGGCAGGAAGATACCCCTAACCATCACGGCCACGAGTCCAGGCGGACCAGTTATAGTTGACGAGTCAACCGAGGTTGTCGTGAAGGAGGAGCCTGCCAAAGCCGTTCCCGAGGCCGTTCCCAGGATAACCTACGAGGACATAGGAGACCTCAAGGACGCAATCCAGAAGATACGTGAGATGATAGAGCTTCCCCTCAAGTATCCGGAGCTATTCGAGAGGCTCGGGATAGAGGCCCCTAAGGGAGTCCTGCTACACGGTCCTCCCGGAACGGGTAAGACCCTGCTCGCCAAGGCCGTGGCAAACGAGGTGAACGCAAACTTCTACGCCATCAACGGGCCAGAGATAATGAGCAAGTTCTATGGAGAGAGTGAGGAGAGGCTCCGTGAGATATTCAAGCAGGCCCAGGAGAACGCTCCAAGCATAATATTCATCGACGAGATAGATGCGATAGCTCCGAGGAGGGAGGAGGTCACGGGAGAGGTTGAGAAGCGTGTGGTGGCCCAGCTCCTCGCCCTAATGGACGGTCTCCAAGCACGTGGAAAAGTAGTGGTCATAGGCGCAACCAACCGTCCCAACGCCCTCGACCCGGCCCTCAGGAGACCCGGGAGATTCGACAGGGAGATAGAGATAGGCGTCCCCAACACGGAGGCCAGGCTAGAGATACTCCAAGTCCATACCCGTGGGGTTCCGCTGGCCGAGGACGTGGACCTGAAGAAGCTGGCCGAGATGACCCATGGGTTCGTGGGAGCGGACCTGGCCGCCCTGGTCAAGGAGGCCGCCATGAGGGCCTTGAGGAGGGTTCTCCCCAAGATAGACCTGAAGGCCGAGAAGATTCCGGTGGAGGTCCTGAACGAGCTTAAGGTAACCATGAAGGACTTCCTCGACGCCTTGGGCGACATAGAGCCGAGTGTCATGAGGGAGATTACCGTGGAGGTCCCGGAGGTTCACTGGGAGGATATAGGCGGGCTGGATGAGGTTAAGCAGGAGCTGATGGAGGCGGTGATATGGCCCATAAAATACAGGGACATACTAAGCCACGTGGACGCAAAGCCTCCTAAGGGAATCCTCCTCTACGGTCCCCCAGGGACGGGTAAGACCTTGCTGGCCAAGGCTGTCGCCACCGAGAGTGAGGCGAACTTCATCTCGATTAAGGGGCCTGAGGTTCTGAGCAAGTGGGTCGGTGAGTCCGAGAAGGCGATAAGGGAGATATTCAGGAAGGCGAGGCAGGCTGCTCCATGCGTGGTCTTCTTCGACGAGCTTGATGCGATAGCGCCGGTGAGGGGCGGAGGCTACGGGGACTCCAGGGTTACCGAGAGGGTGATTAGCCAGCTTCTAACCGAGATGGATGGGTTGGAGGAGCTTAGGAACGTGGTGGTGATAGCTGCGACCAATCGGCCCGACATAATCGACCCAGCCCTCCTGAGACCAGGTAGATTCGACAAGCTAATCTATGTCCCGCCGCCCGACAAGCCTGCACGCAAGGAGATATTCAAGATACATCTAAGGAAGACCCCGCTGGCCGAGGACGTGGACCTTGATAGGCTTGCCGAGCTAACCGAGGGATACACGGGGGCGGATATAGCGGGTGTCTGCGGGACCGCCAAGATGCTGGCGGTGAGGGAGCATCTGAGCAAGTATAAGGGCGAGGAGGCCAAGAAGCAGCTCAAGGAGCTTAAGGTTGCGTGGAGGCACTTCGAGGAGGCCCTGAAGAAGATTAAGCCCCTGCCCAAGAAGGAGATGGAGCTCTACAAGCAGGCCGCCGAGAGGTTCGCCAGGCTCACGGCATAAGCCTACATCTCCTCGAGGACAGGTATCCCTAAAATCCTCATGGCATTACCCAGAACAATCCTGAATGACTCGACCACACCCAGCCTAAATTCTCTTACACCTTCGGGTGCGTGGAGGACGGGGACCCGCTCATAGAAGTTGTTGAACTCGGAGGCGAGCTTGTAGGCATAGTTTGCCAAGGTTTTGGGTGAGAGGTTTCTCCCAGCCTCCTCCACCGCATCCGGGAATGATGCAAGCATCCTGAGGAGATTCTTCTCAGCCTCCCCAACATCCCCATCCACCTCCCACGATGGACTCGTCTCAGCCTTCTCCAATATCCTGCATGCACGGGCGTAAGAGTATTGGAGGTATGGCCCCGTGTTCCCCTCCAGACGCATAATCTCACCCGTGTCCAAGACTATCAGCTTGTCTGGGTCAGGCTTCACAAGCGCATACCGCAGGGCTCCTACGGCGATTTTCTCTGCCACCGACTCTACCTTCTCTTGGCTCCAGTCAGGGTGTCTTTCCCGTGTCTCCTCGGCGGCCTTCTCTCGGAGCATGTCGAGTAGGGTGTCGGCCTTCACGTAGAGTCCCCTCCTACCGCTCATGTGGACCATCTGCTCGCCTCCCCTCGGCCTGTATCCCAGCTTGACCGCATCGCTCACACTCAGGGCCACCACCTCATACCCGTAGTGGATGTATCGTTCATGGGGTAGGCCGAGGAGCTTCAGGGCATACCTCACTATCTCCTGGGGCCTCGTCTGCCTTACATCGATAACGTTTATGGACAGGTCTACCTCTCCTATCGGCCTCCTCAAGTCCCCATCCCTATCTGTTACGAGTATCTCGGTTCCATCAGGGTTTCTCCCCCAGAGACGGTAGGTGAAGTCCCTCCTAACTCCGCCGAGCTTCCATGCAGCGTAGGCGATGTCCCTCGCAACGTAGGTTGTCGCACCATCACTCTTCACCAGCACCTCGTCCCCCTCCTTGGAGAGCCTTGGATGCCCTGAGAGGTCGAGGAGCCAGCACCCCTTCTTGGCACCCTCCTCGGCCAGGTAGACCGCACCCCTCTCCCTCAGTCTCTCGAAGACCTCGCTCCAGAGGTCTAGGCGGAGTATGTCGCTCTCCATGTTCAGTATATCGTATCTCGCCCCAATCCTCCAGCAGGTCCTGAGCTGGTCCCCCAGAACCCTGTCCACCACCTTCTTGTTGATTTGGTAGTAGGGCGCCTCACCCGACTCTATCGCCTTGGCAATCCTCCTCCTCTTCTCGGCCAACCCCGGGTCCTCATCAACCATGGCTGAGACCTTCACATACACCGTGTCGCCGCAGTATTCATCGAACCTCACGCCCTCAGGCGGCTCCATACTGTATCCCAGCTCGGTGAAGCCCAGCACCACGTCCGCCATCTGGGCCCCGCTGTCGTCTATGTAGTTGAGGACGGTTACCCTGTATCCCAGGAAGGTTAGGAGCCTGTTGAGGGTGTCGCCTAGGCAGACGTTTCTGGCATGCCCAACGTGGAGAGGCTTGTTAGGGTTCACGCTCGTATGCTCGATTAGCACGTGCTTCCCAACGCCCAGGTCAGCCGAGCCATAACGCTCGGACTCAGAGAGAATCGTGGAGACTATTAGGGACGCATACCTCCTCCAATCAACCCTGAAGTTGATGTATCCGCCGACCGCCTCGACCCCGGATATCAGGCCCCCAACCCTAATCCTCCCAGCTATATCCCTTGCCAGCTCTGCCGGGTTGCGGCCAAGCCTCCTGGCCAGCTCGAAGACCGAGAACGATGCCTCACCATACCTGAAGTTCCTGGGGGCCTCGACCCTGGGGGCCTCGACCCCAGCCTCCCTAAGAAGCCTGGCAGCCTCCTCGAGAACCCTCCGATAAACCAGGCCCCAACCCTCCCCAACCAACCAAACGCTCCCAGAATTTAATCCCTCAGGGTTCCTGAGTTTATATCCAGGTTCCCGGCTTGATGAATGGGGATGCCTGCAAACCTGCCCGCCGAGGCCCAGAAGGCCCTTGCCAAGTATCAGGCAGCCAGGACACCTAGGGAGAAGATTAGGGCCCTTGAGGAGGCCTTGAGCCTGATTCCCGCCCATAAGGGGACCGAGAAGCTTAGGGGTAGGCTGAGGAGGAGGATAGCCGAGCTTAGGAGGGAGGAGGAGCGTAGGGCTGCGGCCAGGTCGGGTAGAAGGGACCACTTCACGGTGCCGAGGGAAGGCCACGCCCAGGTGGCTATAATAGGTGCTGCGAACTCTGGGAAGTCCTCCATACTGAGGGCCTTGACGAACGCCAAGCCCCTAATCGCATCCTACCCCTTCTCCACGCCCAAGCCAACCCCCGGGATGCTCCTCCACCAAGGATACGAGATACAGTTGGTCGAGGTCCCAGCGATACTGACCGAGGACCTGGAGGAGACCCAGTTCACGGGGAGGGGCCTGGGACTAGCCAAGAACGCCGACGCACTCATGATAGTCCTGGATGGCGCGAACCGTCCCTTAACCCAGCTCAGCAGAATCATCGAGCTCTTGGATGAGGTCGGTGTAAGCATAAAGCCTAGGAGGGCTGAGGTCAGGGTTGAGAAGAAGGATAGTGGGGGGATTAGGCTGGTGGTCTTCGGGAACCTTAAGGCAGGTTATGGCGAGATAGAGGAGCTCCTGAGGAGCATAGGGATTAGGAATGCTGTGGTGAAGGTGTATGGGGATGCGGAGCTTGATGACATAGAGGAGGCGGTTCTGAGGGAGGTTATGGTCAAGAAGGCCGTGATAGTCCTGAACAAGGCCGACCTGGCAGACCCCGAGACGGTGAAGACCCTTGAGAGATTCCTGGGAGAACACGGGATACCGTTCACGGTGGTCTCGGCGGAGAAGATGACGGGCCTTGAATCGCTTAGGGATAGGATACTCGAGTCCCTCCAGCTAATCAGGGTCTACACCCAGAAGAACGGCGTCGTGGCGAACGAGCCCATAGTCGTCAGGAAGGGAACGACCGTCAGGGAGCTGGCAGAGATAATCCACAGGGAGATAGCAGAGAAGATGAGGTATGCGAGGGTCTGGGGAAGGTCGGTCAAGCTCCAGGGACAACAGGTCGGCCCAGACCATAGGCTCGAGGATGGAGACATAGTAGAGATACACACATAGGATTGAAAACCTTTTATGGTGATTCTTCATGGGTTCGGGGGGATGGCTCTGGAGGCAGTTGAATCGGTGTTGCTGGTGGTGCTGGTCGCCGCATCCCTCGTAGCAGTTGAGTCGGAGAGGCTGACACGGGCCGTCATAGGGTTCCTCATATTCACCATAGCCCTCGGAGCAATCTTCATACTTCTCAGCGCCGCCTACCTCGGCCTACTCGTCCTCCTGATATATGCAGGCGCCGCCATAGCCCTTCTCCTGATGGTTATCATGCTTACGAAGGGGAGGGAGGAGGAGTGAGGGTCTCAGAGCTAATAGGCTCCATAACCTCCATCTTCTTCGCCTTCATACTCTTCTTCAGCCTTGCCAGCAACCCGCCCATCCACCTTGCGTGGAGGAGGACGAGCGAGCTGGTGAATCCAGGCGACCTACAAATGCTCGGAGCATCCATGGCAGAGTATATCTGGAGGAACCTCTTCCCAGCCCTCGTGGCCCTCATACTCGTGGCCGTGGCCCTAGCCGTATCCTTACCCACGTTGCTGAGGAGGGGTGAGTGATGGCCCTGCCAACATTCTATTACCCTCTGGTGGCAGCCCTAATCTTCACGATAGGCGTCTACTGCCTGGCCACTAAGAGGAACGTGATAAAGCAGGTGATAGCGATAGAGCTTATGGTTAATGCGGCGAACCTGAACTTCGTGGCCTTCGCCTACACTCCCGCAGGAGTGGACCCACTCGGCCTGAGCTTCGTCCTCCTCTCCCTAACGGTTGGAGCGGCCATAACGGCCGTGGCCCTAATCCTGGCAGTCCAGATATACAGGACCTATGGGAGGCTGGATGTCGAGCTACTTAGAAGGCTGAGGCGCTGAGCCTCGAGAGCCTTGAGATACAGGTTCTTCGCAACGACTGTAACTGGTCTGGAGGACCTGGCGGCCGAGGAGTTCAGGGAGATTACGGGCCTGGAGGCGAGTCCCGACGTGGGTAAAATCTTCTTCGAGGCGAGCCTGGGCCAGGCCATAGCCCTCAACATGGCGTCCAAGATGCTTCATAGGGTCTTCCTGCTCCTGGTCAGGGAGAGGGTCGAGAGCCTCGAGGACATCTATAGGGCCGCCTACGGCGTGGATTACACCGAGTTCATAGGGAGGGAGCAGAGCTTCGCAGTCAGGGCCGAGCGGCACTCCAAGCACTACCCCTTCACGAGCATGGATATTGCGGCCACCGTTGGGAGGGCCGTCATCAACAGGTTCAGGGACGAGTCAGGGGTCAGGCTGAGGGTGAACCTCGACGAACCCGACGTGGAGCTCTACTGCCTCCTAAGGGACCATGAGCTACTCATAGGCCTCAACACCACAGGCCACTCCCTCCACAGACGATACTACAGGGTCTTCCACCACAGGGCCGCCCTCAACCCGGTGATAGCCTCGGGAATGCTCAGGATAGCTGGCTGGAGGGAGGATGAGGGCCTACTCGACCCCATGTGCGGCGGCGGAACCATACCCATAGAGGCGGCCCTGAAGGCGTGGAGGATACCCCCAGGCCTGATGCGGGACAACCTGGCCCTCAGGAGGCTCATCATGGTAGATGAAGGGGAGGTCGAAGAGATAGCCGGGAGGCTTAAGGCCTCCATGGAGAGGCGGGAGATAAGGGTCTGGGGCTCCGACGCCTCGCCCAAGAGCGTAGAGGGTGCCAGGAGGAATGCCGAGAAGGCCGGGGTTGCGGAGGCTCTATCCCTAGAGGTCAGGGACGCCCTGAGGATGTGGGAGTGGCTGGACTGGGAGCCAGAGCACGTGGTTACCAACCCTCCCTACGGCCTCAGGATGGGGGTAAGCGACATAGAACGCTTCTACCAACGCTTCCTCGAGAGCCTCGGCAAAGCCGCCCCAAACGCCAAGCTGACGGCCATAGTCTCCAAGCCCACGGTATTCGCCAGAACCCTCCAGAAAACAGGCTACCAAGCCACCAGCACCCGCCAAACCATGCACGGAACCCTAAGAGCCACCATAATAACAGCCCAGAAAAAATACTTATAAGCCACCAAACAACAAACATACCCGGAGGCCACGGCGCGACGGCGGTACCGCTCCAGACACAAGGGGAGCGACCCTCCCCAGGATGAAGGGCGCGGCCTCCTCCCGTGGCCACAAGATGGGGACCTAAGCCCAGAACACGCTTAGGTCCAACACGGGGCCCCACGCAGAACCCCCGAAGAGAGGCCTACTCCCCAGGCCAGACTCCGGTTGATCCTGCCGGACCCCACTGCTATCGGGGTGGGACTAAGCCATGCAAGTCGGAGGTCCCCGGCTCCGGGGGCCTGGCAGACAGCTCAGTAACACGTGGCCAACCTGCCCCAGGGAGGGGGATAACCCCGGGAAACTGGGGCTAAACCCCCATAGGCGGCGGGTTCTGGAAGGACCTGCCGCTGAAAGTGCCCGTGGGGGATGCTCTCACGGGCAGCCCTGGGATGGGGCTGCGGCCCATCATGGTTGTTGGTGGGGTAACGGCCCACCAAGCCTATAACGGGTACGGGCCCTGAGAGGGGGAGCCCGGAGATGGACTCTGAGACAAGAGTCCAGGCCCTACGGGGCGCAGCAGGCGCGAAACCTCCCCAATGCCCGAAAGGGTGAGGGGGTCACCCCGAGTGCCACCCTCGTGGTGGCTTTTGCGGGGTCTAAAAAGCCCCGCGAATAAGGGGAGGGCAAGACGGGTGTCAGCCGCCGCGGTAATACCCGCTCCCCGAGTGGTGGGGACTATTACTGGGCTTAAAGCGTCCGTAGCCGGCCGGGTGTGTCCTCCGTTAAATCCACGGGCCTAACCCGTGGGCTGCGGGGGATACTACCCGGCTTGGGGGTGGGAGAGGGCGGCGGTATTCCCGGGGTAGGGGTAAAATCCTCTGATCCCGGGAGGACCACCAGTGGCGAAGGCGGCCGCCCAGAACACGCCCGACGGTGAGGGACGAAAGCTGGGGGAGCAAACGGGATTAGATACCCCGGTAGTCCCAGCCGTAAACGATGCGGGCTAGGTGTCGGGCTGGCTACGGGCCAGCCCGGTGCCGAAGGGAAACCATTAAGCCCGCCGCCTGGGGAGTACGGCCGCAAGGCTGAAACTTAAAGGAATTGGCGGGGGAGCACCACAAGGGGTGGACGTTGCGGCTTAATTGGAGTCAACGCCGGAAACCTTACCGGGGGCGACGGCAGGATGATGGACAGGTTGAAGGCCTTTCCGGACGAGCCGAGAGGAGGTGCATGGCCGTCGCCGGTGCGTGCCGTGAGGTGTCCTGTTAATTCAGGCAACGGACGAGACCCGCGCCCCCAGTTGCCACCGGGCCGGAAGGCGCCGGGCACTCTGGGGGGACTGCCGCCGAAAGGCGGAGGAAGGAGCGGGCTACGGCAGGTCAGTATGCCCCGAATCCCCCGGGCCGCACGCGACGTTCAATGGCGGGGACAGAGGGTTGCGACCCCGAAAGGGGGAGCCAATCCCTAAACCCCGCCTCAGTTGGGATCGAGGGTTGCAACTCGCCCTCGTGAACGAGGAATCCCTAGTAACCGCGCGTTAAAACCGCGCGGTGAATACGTCCCCGCTCCTTGCACACACTGCCCGTCGCTCCACCCGAGCTGGGCCTGGACGAGGCCCGGTCGTTTGTTGGCCGGGTCGAGTCTGGGCCTGGCAAGGGGGGAGAAGTCGTAACAAGGTGGCCGTACGGGAACGTGCGGCCGGATCACCTCCTACCGCCAGTTCCTTGGCCTGGGTCTTCTCTTCGGGGGTGCGTATAGGGGCCCCGTGTTGGTTTTCTCTGGAGCCATTCGTCCATTAGGGTTTGGTGCCAGTGGTCTTCCTCCTCTATGGTCTCGTATCTCCCGGTCTCCTGGGCTATCTTGACGGCCTCCAGGTGGTAGCAGGTCGGCTTCCCGCCTCCCATGACCCTGAAGAAGAAGTCGTGGCACGAGCAGTATCCTGCGTGAGGTAGGACCAGGTAGTCGCCGTGCCTTCCAACGACTATCCACCTACGGCGCCCACTGGGCCTAAAGACATAGAGCTTGACACGGCCCTCCCTGACCGCCTCCTCGGCCTCCGCCCTAACACTCATCCCGCTATCTTTGAGGCATAGATTAAATTTATGGCTACGTAATCTAGCATCCATGGATGCGCCCAGAATAATCGTGAAGCCTCCTGGGCCAGGATCTCAACAAGTTATGGAGAGGGACAAAGAACTAGTGATGCGCGTCATGTATAACTATCTTCCCGTCGCCTTTAAACGTGGGGAAGGCAGCATACTGGAGGATGTGGATGGGAATAGGTATATCGACTTTAATGCTGGAATAGCGTCCATGGCTCTTGGGCATTCCCACCCCGAGATAGTGGAGGCTATTAGAGAGCAAGCAGCAACTCTGATACATAACTCCAGGCATACAGGGTATCTCGAGCCTTATCTAGAGGTAGCCGAGAAGCTTAGAAGGATTCTTCCCGGAGAGCTTTCAAGTGGAAGAGTTCTATTAGTAAATAGTGGAACAGAAGCCGTGGAGGCTGCCCTCAAGTTGGCTAGATATGCATCAGGCAAGCCGGGCATGATAGCGTTTATGCCGTCCTTTCACGGTAGAGCGCTTCTCGCACTCTCAGCCACGGCTAGTAAAGCCGCGCATAGAAAGAGGCTAACAGGCCTTCTCCCCCCGACGTTCCATGCGCCGTATCCATACCCCTATAGATTTCCCGGCCCACCTGAAAAAGCAGGGTCGTTCACACTTCAATATATATCCAGCATGTTGAATCATCTGGCGCCTCCGGATGATGTGGCCGGAATAATAGTTGAGCCCATATCCGGCGAGCCGGGCTACATAGTTCCGCCCGACAATTTCCTTCCAGGTTTAAGAAAGATAGCGGATGATGAGGGGTTATTCTTGGTAGCCGACGAGGTTCAGAGCGGACTCGGTAGAACTGGAAAGATAATTGCATGCGAGCACTGGCACGTCGTTCCGGATATAGTGATCTTCGCTAAGGCGATAGCATCGGGTCTACCCCTTGGAGCCGTAGTTGCCAAGAGGGAGATAGCGGATGCCTGGGAGCCTGGAGCTCATGGAACAACATTCGGCGGAAACCCGGTCGCCTGCGCCGCTGCGTCAAGATTCCTCGATATATTGATTAAAAATCGTCTTCATGAGAGAGCAGCAGAACTTGGTAGAAGACTGTTGTCTGCATTGAGGGAACTTGTTGAAGAGGTTGAGAATGTTGGTGAGGTTAGAGGTAAAGGTCTAATGATAGGAATAGAGCTAGTAGAGGATAAGGATACCAAAAAACCTGCACCAAAACTAGCCGCGAAAGCAATAACCCGTTGCCTGGAAAAAGGCCTGGTGATAACAAAGTGCGGCGAGAGCACCCTTAGGATATGCCCTGCATTAAATATTCCTGAAGACCTTCTATGGAGGGGTGTTGAGATATTAAGCGAAACCCTCAGGGAGTTCAAGACCTGATAAAGGTTACTGGAATAATAGAGATCAGTAGAGGTGCTGTGAGAAAGATAGGGAGAGTTATAGAGAAGGTTGGAGGCTCGGGAAATATCAAAGTAATAACTGGTGGGAGGAACTCGGCGAGGATAGCGTCAATAATTACAGGATACCTTGGTTCCGACGGATTCCAGGCAGAGTTAATCAGGCTTAGAGGCGATTTAGAGCATAGCATACTAGAAGAGATGATAAAAGATATGGCCGAGGCATCAGTGATAATGGGTGTTGGAGGCGGTAAAGTAGTGGATGCAGCTAAGTTTATTGCCAATAGGAAAAAGACCAGATGCGTTATCTTTCCCTCCTCACTCTCAACCGACGCAATAGCTTCTCCCTGGAGTATAATTCGACAGAATGGAAAACTTGTCGCATACTATGTGAGGCCGCCCTCTGCCTTAGTAGTAGATTTGGACATCATAGCATCCGCACCTCTAAAACTAACTGTGGCAGGCTTCTGCGACTATATCTCCAAATTTAGCGCTCTACCGGATTGGCGGCTTGACCATCGGCGAAGAGGAATAAGATTTTCCGAGGAAGCTGCAGCAATCGCCGAATCAATCCTACACATGCTCACAAGATATGCTCCAGGAATCCAATCTCTTCAGGAAGATGCATTGAGGGTTCTTGCCGTATCCCTCTATCTCGACGGGTTCCTCATGGAGCTTGCTGGTAGCACAAGAGTCGCAGCTGGAAGCGAACACCTATTTTCTTTTGCTCTAGATAAGGTCGCTGGAAACCCTGCACCTCATGGTCTTGAATGCGGGCTGGGAACAATACTTATGACCAACCTACAGGGCGGAGATTGGTGGAAGGTTAGGGACATTATCCGGAGGGCTGGAGCGCCAACAACCGCCGAAGAGCTGGGAGTAAGGGAAAGCGATGTCATCAAAGCCTTGGTGGAAGCACGTGGACAGAGAGACTGGTACACGATATTAGATGAGAAGCCACTAGATCCTAGATCTGCAAGGAGGCTTGCCGAAGAGACTGGGGTAATCTAGGATAGATAAGCCTCCAATACTTTCTTCTTAGTCTCAGGGTCGCTTGCCCTACCTCTATATTTATTCCGTCCGAGCTCTAGAAGATAGATTTCTTCGCAGACCTCCAGCGCCTTATATACATTCTGCTCCACTACTAAAAGCGTTATGCCATATTCCCTGTTAATCATTAAGAGCTTCTCATATATGCTATCGGTTATCCTCGGCGCCAAACCTGCGGAGGGCTCGTCAAGCAGGAGTAGCCTAGGCATAAACATGATACCCCGGGCTATCTCAAGCATTCTTTGCTCTCCCCCGCTTAAAGAGGCAGCAGTCTCATTTAATTTATCGATAAGGTTGGGGAATACTTCTCTTATTATGTTGAGTTCATCTTTTCCAAAATCTCTTCCTAAAGCGTATGAGGCTACTTCAAGATTTTCTCTGACGGTCATGGATGGAAAGAGGGAGCGGCCCTGGGGTATAAATGCCACACCCATCCTCCCGATTATCTTCGGAGGAAAACCAGCCACATTTCTTCCCTTAATCCGTACCTCCCCCTTCCATGGCTTTAATATGCCAAATATTGACTTCAGGAGTGTGCTTTTGCCACTTCCATTAGGGCCAAGGATACCTACTATGGAGCTCTCCTTAACAGCTAAGTCGATTCCAAATAGGACCTGAAGCTTCTTATACCCCGTTTCAAGACCCTTAACTTCCAGCATCATCTCCCACCCAAATACGCCTCAATTACCTTTGCATTTTCTTTAACTTCTTCATAAGTTCCCTCAGCAATCTTTGACCCATTACTCATAACTATCACCCTATCGCTAACCTTTGCGACAAATGGCATGTTATGCTCAACTATTAGAATGGTTTTTCCTTCATTCTTCAGCTTTTTGATAATTTCCTCAAGTCTCTTAATTAATGAGATATGCACTCCTGAAGTTGGCTCATCTAAGAATATTACCTTAGGGTCCGATGCAAGCACTCTCGCTATCTCTAGGAGTCTCTGCTGCCCAAAGGATAGAGCCCTAGCCTCATGGTTTATGACATTACCAAGGCCAAACATCTCCGTATACATTCTAGCTCGCCCATGCGGGTCGTCTATATCCTTACATAAGTTCAGAACAGATATCAATATATTCTCGTATACTGTAAGTTTCTCGAAGACCTTGGGCTGTTGAAAAGTTCTCCCAACACCCATTCTCGCAATTCTCTCCGCAGACATTTTAGAGACATCTTTGCCGAATATTTTGATGACTCCTTTATCAGGTTTAAGGTAGCCTGACAGGAGATTAAGGAGCGTGGTCTTGCCAGCTCCATTTGGACCAATAATCGATACGACCTCGCCTAAATCAAGCCAGATATTCATATTGTATACTGCTTGGAGCCCGCCAAACTTCTTGCTTACCCCCTCGGCGGCCAGTAGCCTCATCTTATTCTCACCAGCTTATCTCTTATCCATGGGTATATTCCCTCCCTCATAAAGACAGGAGATATTATGAGCAAAAAGCCGTAAACCATTACATTAAGACCTATTACCTTCCCTCCTAGAAGAGAGTTAATTATCAGGGATGCAGGGACGACTAGAAGCGAGCCCAGAAGAGGACCGAGCGGATGATAAGGCCCGCCGATTATCGCGGTCACAGCCATTAAGATTGAGTGGTCTATTTTAAAGACTACATCTGGCCTAACATATAGTAGCCATTGCGCCATTATAGTTCCACCTATGGCGGTAAAGAAGGCGCTTATCCCCGAGGCTGCAACTTTATGTCTTAACGGATTTATCCCCAGGCTTTTTGCCGCATCTTCGTCATCCCTGATCGCTTGGAGATTTAACCCAAACTTGCTTCTCTTCAACCAGTAGGAGAAGCCTATTATTGATGCAAGTAGGCCTAGTGTGAGCCAGTAATAATGGCTTGGACTGCTGAAGACCATGGTTGTTGGGTCTCCCCCTGCAAGGACTATTCCTAGCGGGCCTCCTGTTATAGGTCTTAGGTAGAGGAAGACCAGCTTCATCATCTCAGCTAAAGCTATAGTAGCTAAGGCAAAGAATACTGTTCCAAGGCGCATGGATATCAGTCCAATTGCGGCTCCAACAAGAGCCGCCAGCCCTCCCCCGACGATCATCCCAATCCAAGGCGTTACCCCATAAGCGGATAAGAGTATCATAGAGGAGTATGCCCCTATCCCGAGGAACGCAGCATGACCTAGGGAGAATTGCCCAGTAAATCCTCCAAGTATGTTCCAGCTACTGCCCAGGTATGCCCAAAGAAGAGCCTGAAAAAGAACCGTTGTTAAGTAATCTGTGGAGAAAAATGGAAGAACCGCCAAAGTAACCAGTGTTATTGTAGGGGCTATTACCTCTCTCACAGCCTTCTAACCTCCTTCCCGAAGATTCCTTGAGGTCTAACCAACAATACTATTATGAAGACTAGGTATACTAGCAAATGTCTATAAGCGGAAGTAAATAGTATTGCCCCAAGAGCCTCGGATAATCCTATGATAAGCCCGCTGACAAACATACCTTGAATATTTTCCAGCCCTGCGAGAACAACTACTATAAATGAGAAGAGGCTCCAATGAAGGCCCACGTAAGGGGTAATGTTTGGGTAAAACGTTGCTAAGAATACTCCTGCTACGCCAGCTATTACCGCACCTAACAGAAAGGCGATAACCCTTATTCTCTCAATATTTATTCCAAGCGCCCGAGCCCCAAAGGGGTTCTGAGAAACGGCCCTAATCTGCTTCCCAATTTTTGTCCTCATTAGAAATCTTTGAACCAATATTACTAGGATTATGGCTGAGATGAAGGCCAGTATCTCTGCCAGGCTCGCCCTTAAGGGACCGATACTTAGATATGTTTGCTTGTATATGTTTGGGACTGCGCGGGGGTTAGGTGTCCATAAAATTAAGGCGCCGCTCTCTAATACCATGGAGACGCCCAGGGTAGTCAGTATAGTCATGAGGGGCTCCCGCTCTATCACAGGCTCGACTGCAACACGATGTATAATACCGCCTATGACAACCATTATCAAGACTACTATGGGTAAGGATAGGAAGGGATCTAAACCGAGAAGAACAACAAGCCAAAAAACTATGAACATAGAGATCATGAGAAAATCTCCATGGGCAAAGTTAATTGCGTTCATGACACCCCAGATTATACCTAGCCCAACCGAGACCAAACCATAAATACCTCCCAGAATAAGATATGAGAAAACTATCTGAGCATAGGCTAAAAGTATCGACATTCCGCTCCCCTCTCCCAGGTCTAGGAAACTATAAAGAAAAAAGTAATGGATAAGTCTACCGTTCGCCCCAAGCTGGGGAGGGCCACGCTGGGTCTATCGTCGCGAAACCTATAGGCCAAACTATCTTGAACGTTCCATCCCTTATTTGAGCTATCGGTATGACGGCGTAAGGATTCTGCCGGTCTTCCGTTGTCAGGTCGATCTTCTCCCATGGCACTAGGGGTACATCTTCGATTACAGTTTTAGAAAGCGCCTCCCTTAAAGCCTCCCTAAATCCCCTAACATCATTGGGGTCGGCTCCGGCGTCAAGAGCGGCCTGTATGGCAACGGCTACTGCGTATGCCCCTGCATAATTCATGGCGCTGCTTCCCGTCATGGGTCTATTGAACTCATTCTCATAGTCTTCTGCCACCCATCTCCACTTCGATATCCCCGGAGCCTCAAGCAGGTCTGGCTGCCACTCAGTCTGGGCAAAGACAAACTCCGCGTCTACTCCTAGTTGTTCGATGAACTCTATTCTGGCCTGGCCTCCGGCTCCTGCGCCTATGTATGCCTTAGGATACCAGTCAAGCTTCTTTAGAGTCTGGACAAAAAGGACCGTGTCTCTTAGATACCCTGTATGGATTACTATGTCGGGGTTAAGGGCCTTAAGGGTAGCCACCATCTCATCCATGCTCGTTATTGTCTCAAAGGGATAGGATTCTTCATGGACTATTTGGGCGTCTGGCATGAGTTCTTGGAGCCATTCCTTAATTCCCTCCGTGGTCGAGACACCGAAGTCCGTGTTCTCGTAAATTAACGCTATAGTTTTGAAGTTTGTGCCAAACTTCTCGTTAAAGTCTACTATCATCTTTACTACATCTCTTGCATACCAAGATGCCTTCGGGTTTGTTCGGAACACATACTCCCATCCCTGCTCCGTTATCTTGTCGGCTATGGCCTCGGTAACTATGAAGGGAAGCTTTAGTTCGTTGGCTACATTAGCCGATGGATATGTTACAGAGCTCTGGTAGGCTCCGATTATAGCTACTACTCCTTGGGCCTCTAAGTTTCTAACCTCGACCGAGCCCACCTCTGGCTTACTCTGCGTATCAGCTATTACTAGCTCCAGCCTAAACCTTAGATTCGGGAATCTTCCCTCATTTACATGCTTGGCTAGAAGCTGGATTCCCCTTAGATCTTCTTGCCCGCTTTCCGCAGCACCTCCGGTTAGTGGGAGAAGTATGCCGAGCTTAACAACGGGTTTCTCGGGTGCAGCAGTAACTACTTGGGTCTCTGTAACGGTCACGGTCTGGACCTGGGTCTCAGTAACTGTTACAGTCTCGGTTACAACACCCTCTGCTCCGACAGTCTCGGTTATAGTGCTTACTTGAGTTATCACAGAAGTCTCCGTAACGGTTGCAGCCGGAACAGCCCCAGCTCCAATAAAGTATCCAGCCGCCACCCCCACTATCAGAGCTATTACAACCGCAGCAACTACACCAGCTTTCATAAACCCACCTCACGAAAACTTAAGAAGTATCGGCATTCACTTATTATTTAAGCATTTACAAGAATTTCGTTGGATTATGTCATAAAACGTCTTAAATCTTGTGTATAGAGGCTATTGTTCAGAACATATAGTTATTATGGCTTGATGGGGGCCGTCATAAATAAGATTTATAATTGTTTCGCTTGGTTAGTTCTTCGTGGTTGTTGGAGGCATCTTTGACAGACCGTTTCCGATAATATCTACAGTTGTTCTTGCACCCTTGCCAGGCTCTCCTAAGTTTTTGGGGGATTTTGATGCGGTTATTGAGAGGGCTGTGAGGGAGGCTGAGGAGCTTCAGGAGCTTGGGGTCGATGGCCTTATTGTGGAGAACCTGGGGGATGCTCCATACTTCAAGGATAGGGCGCCTCCTGAGACCGTCGCATGTATGGCTAGGGTTTTATGCGAGTTGAGGAGGAGGGTCTCGATACCCTTTGGGGTTAATGTTCTTAGGAACTGTGCGAGGGAGTCCCTCGGCCTGGCATACGCCTTCGGGGGCAGGTTCATAAGGGTGAACGTCCTCACCGAGGCATACGTTACCGACCAGGGGATCATAGAGGGCGTTGCAGCAGAGTTGATGAGGGTTAGGAGGCTTATCGGCGGAGAGCATGTCAAGGTCTTCGCAGACGTCCATGTAAAGCATGCCTCGCCCCTGCTCCACAGGGATATCCGTGAGTCCGCCCTGGACCTGGTTGAGAGGGGTTTGGCCGACGCGGTTATAGTGACGGGGCCGAGGACGGGTGAGCCTCCCAGCGTGGATGACCTGAAGTCGGTTAGGGGTGTGGCCCCAGTCCTGATTGGGAGTGGATTGAACCTGGAGAATGTTGAGCGCCTGCTCCCCTTGGCCGATGGAGCAATAGTCGGGACCTACTTTAGGGTCGGCGGCAGGCTCGGGGACAGGATAGACCATGAGAGGGTTAGGTTGTTCATGGAGCGTGTGAGGAGTGTTAGGGGCCGCCTAGTCGAGGGATAGCTCGGAGACCTTTCCAAGCCTCACGCCATCCAGCATAACAGCCTCCGCCTCACCCAGGTCGAACGCCTTGGAGCGCATCAGGGGCCAGAGCCTATCCCTCGGCGTCAGGGAGTTCACGGTCAGCCCGGTGAGTATGGGGTTGAAGGCCGGCATGATTATGAGGTTTATCGGCTTCCTCCTCCTAGTCCCGGCCCCCAGGCTCTCGGCCAAGGCCCTCCTATCACCCCTCATCAGGAGCCAGGCCCTCCTCTTGACAACCGCACCGACGTCAGAGCGAATCCCGACCATGGGGTGGAGATGGCCCATAACTATCAGGTCTGCCTCCAGGACCTCCGCCGTGGGCCATGTATGCCCGTGTAGCAGGTATATCCTCTGCTCCGCCTCGATTAGGGCGCCCCTGCTCGGGAAATAATGTATCATGCCGCCCAGCATCGACTCTATCCCCCCGTCATGGTTCCCGGGAACCAGGTAGACCTCGAGCCCGAGGCCACGTATCTCCTCGATGACCCTCGGCATCTCCCTCCACTCAATCCAAGAGGATAACGGGACCTGATGCTTAAGGTCTCCAAGGATTATCAGCCTCCCGGCACCCGTGGCATCTATTATCTCCATGAAAAGCTCCCGAAGCCTATGCGACTGGCTCGGCACCTTAACACCCTTCTCAGCCAACTCCGCCTCGAACCCGAAATGGACATCGGAGACTACAAGGGTCCTCGTAGGCTTCTCCAGGAGTAGTGCGGGCCAGCCCTCAACCAGCCTCAAATCCAGAACCCTTTATGGAGTAGGGTATAGTTAGCGTTTCTGTAGCTCGGCGAGCCTCTCGGGTAGGAACTCCTTGACTATGAAGTCGAGGCCGTATCTGCTGAATGCCTCGAGCTCCGCCTTTCTCTTGATTCTCCAGAACTCTTTGAGTTCTCGTCTCCATGGGTCGGCCTGGTATCTCGGGTCCTGCTCCAGCTCGCTCAGCCTCTTGATGTCCTGGTCTGTGAGCTTCATGGATGGGAGCTTGTATCGGGTTATGTCGCTTGCCCAGACCCCTGCCCAGACGGCGTCGGGGACGTTAATCTCCTTTATGTGGGCGCTTAGGGCCGAGCCGTGGATTAGGACACTGGCTATGTGGACCCCGTATGGGTCTGCGTCGGTGAAGACGTAGACGGGTAGGTTGAGCTCCTCGTGGAGCCTGCGGATAAGCTTCCTCGCGTTCCTCGGCGACTGGCCGGCCGTGTGCAGTAGCAGTGCCTTGTATTTCTTGTCGGCTCCCTCCTCCACGAATCTGCTGAACACGGCTCCCTTCTCTATCACAAAGAGCATCTCGGCTCCACATCTAACGAACTCGGCGGTGGTTAGGGCGGGTCCTATGGCGTATCCATCTGGGTGGGAGGAGAGGTCCACTCTCTTTCCCCTGAACCCTGGGACGGTATACTCTATCACGAGGTCTCCGTAGATTGATGCACGCTCCTCTGGGAAGATGTTGAAGTCCTCCCTCGGGGAGTCTATCAGGGTCTCAAGCTCAACTATGGTGTCATCGCTCTCCTTCTGGTCCTCGAAGTCTATCCCCTCGCCTATCGCCACGTAGTAGGTGTCCCTGAGGGTCGAGGTCTTGCCTGTGGTTAGTAACTGCTTGGCGAAGGAGGCTACCCAGAGGAGCTGGGCGAAAGGTCTCAGATGCCTGACATTCTTGGTAGTCCTCTCGACCCTCTTCCTACCAAGGACATACTGCCTAAGCTCCGGGTCATAGACTATGTTCTTCGTAGTCCTGGCCGGGAGATGAATCTCTGGGAATCTCCCTGACTCGAGGTCGCTTAGCACCCGTTCTCCAAGCCTCTTGAGCTTCCGTAGAACCGACTGCTTAATCTGGTCGGCCCGATACTGTATCTGCGCACTCGTCCTCCTACCCATTCGAGACCCCTGCCATGAGCATGGAGACCCTGTTATTAAGCTTCCCTGATTAGGGTTAAATGGCGTGATCTATGGGAGGAGCGTCTCGGCTATCTCTCTGGCGATGCTTAGGAATGGGTCGGGCTGAACCCCTATGACCACTGCTAGGATTGAGAGTATAATCAGGGGTATGAGCATGACTATCGGCGCCTCGTGGGCCTTCTCCGAGACGCTTGTCATGGGCTTGAGGAAGATTATCTGTATCACCCTGAGGTAGTAGGATGCTCCGAGGAGGACGTTGAGTATCATTATGACTGCGAATACTATGAGGCCTGCGTCCACGGCCGAGGCGATTATCTGGAACTCGCTCACGAATGCGTTGAGACCGGGTAGCCCTGCGAGTGAGAAGGCTCCGATGGAGAAGGCCACGCCCGTTATCGGCATCCTTCTCCCTATCCCGCTCAGCTCCTCTAGGCTCCTGGTATTGACCGAGTGTATGAATGCCCCCGCTGCGAGGAAGAGGAGGGCCTTCATGGATGCGTGGTTGAGTATGTGGAGGATTCCTCCCGTGAATCCCTGAAGTGTGGCCACGCCCAGCCCGAGGACGATATACCCTATGTGGGCTATGCTACTGAATGCCAGGAGCCTCTTGATGTCGTCTTGGAGGAGGGCCATAACGTTTCCAACGGTCATGGTTAGGGCTGCGAAGAGGAGGAGGCCGAGCTGCCAGTTGTAGAGCTGGGGCGGGAAGAAGCCCGAGAGAAACCTGAACATACCGTAGATACCCGTCTTGATTACCACGCCTGAAAGCATGGCCGATATGGGGCTGGGAGCAGCTGGATGTGCGTCGGGTAGCCAGCTATGGAAGGGGGCCATGGCCGCATTCACCCCCAGCCCAGCTATCAGGAGGGCTAGGGCCACGTAGGTCCACGAGTTTCCCGCCAGCATCTCGTTCCGGAGGGCCTCTGCTATGGCCGGGATGCTGAGGGTTCCGGTTATCCCGTAGAGTAGGGAGAAGGAGAGGAGTATCGAGGCTGTCCCAGCCGAGCTCATTATTAGATACTTGAAGGATGCCTCCACCGCCTCCCATCGGTCATAGAAGAATGCCACGAGGACGTAGGCCGTGAGGCTCATAAGCTCCCAGAAGACGAAGAAGGATGCAAGGTCTCCTGAGAAGACGACGCCCACCAGCCCGGTTATCATGGCGAGTAGGAGGGGATAGAACCCACGCTTCCTCTCCTCTATGTAGCCAACCGAGAACAAGGCTGAGAGCAAGCCAACGAAGATGTAGATTACGGCCATGTATGACGAGAGACTGTCCACGAATATCTGGGCCGAGGACTCCGGGGGGTTCGAGAAGAGTATGACGACGGGCGTGGAGGCCGCCTGTATAAGCGATGACGCCAGGGCCGCCGCCAACCCCACTATTGCATAGACCTCAACGGCCCTTGGAGCCCTCCTGGAAGCTACCGCAACCAGCGGGGAGGTGAGCGTGAGGAAGATTAGGATGTTAAGGGTCTGAGAGAAGTCTATGGACAGTATCCCGGCCATAGCGTAGTGAGGGATACTGTGAAAAATTTAAGGTTGATTCCACCCCCTCTAAGCTATCATGCAGCTTGACCAGCCGCAGTCAAGGCATCTGACGCATCCTTCCTGGTAGACGAGGTTTAGGCTATTGCATGTGGGGCATCTCTCGATTTTTATGGTGGGGTGCTCCGTGGCCTCCTTTCCCTCCTCGAGGCCTCCCTCCTTCTCGGCGGCATAGACCAGCTGGACTATCTTCTTCCTCGGCTCCTCCCCGCTCTCACCCCCAATCCTCGGAGGCTCTATGCCCACAGCCCTCATCATCTCCAAGGTCTTGTTAGGCGTCAAGGCGACATACTTGTTGAGCCTCTGCGAGGGGGTCACCAAGACCTGGCTGCTCTTGGACGTGTCCCTGTATATTGTTATGCCCTTGAGCCCCAGCTTGTAGGCGAAGAGATACGCCTTCAGGACATCGTCCACCGTGACCCATGCAGGCATGTTGATGGTCTTGCTGACCGAGGCGTCCACCCACTTCTGGACCTCATACTGGGCCCTCACGTGGTCCCACCAAGGTATATCGTATGCCACCAGGAAGACCTTCCTGACGTCCTCGGGCACCTCCTCGAGACCCTGGACCGAGCCGCCGTTCTCCGATATCTTCTTGAGGAGCTGGTCGCTGTATAGCCCCCTCTCCTTCATCTGCCTCTCAAACTCCACGTCCACGTAGTAGAAGGTCCCGACGGTTACGTGCTTCTCGTATACTAGGGCGAACTGTGGCTCGAGGCCTGAGGAGACGTCCACCAGCATGGAGATGCTTCCCGTTGGCGCCACGGTTGTTACGTGGCTGTTCCTTATCCCCTTCTCCTTCACGAGGTTGGAGAGCTTCCTCCAATCCATGGTCCACCACTCAGGGTGATGGAATCCCTCGATGGGTAGCTCGCCCTTCGGGTAGGTGCTCTGCCAGTATAGTGGGAAGGAGCCTCTCTCCTCCGCTAGCCTGACGCTCTCCATGTATGCGTGGTATGCTATGAACTCCATTAGCCTGCTCATGAAGCTGAAGCCCTCCTCGCTGTTGTATGGTATCCTTAGGGCGTAGAGGACGTCGGCCACACCCATTATCCCGAGGCCAATCCTCCTAGACATCTTGGTCCTATACTCAATCTGGGGGATGGGATACTTGTTCACGTCGATTACGTTGTCGAGGAACCTGGTGGCCGTCCTCACGGCGTCCTCTAGGGCGTCCCAGTCGAACCATGCCTCACCGTTCTCCCTCCTCCTAACGAAGGCGTAGACGTTGATGCTCCCCAGGTTGCATGACTCGTATGGGTAGAGGGGCTGCTCGGCGCATGGGTTGGTGGACCTAACAGGCCCCATGGTCTCCCTGAACGGGTTATGCTTGTTGATGTTGTCGAGGAACAGGACGCCTGGGTCGGCGGTCCTCCAGGCAGCCTCCGCAAGCTCCCTGAAGAGTCTACGTGGGTCTACCTTCTTCCAGACCTTCCCGTCCCTTGGGTTTATGAGGGGATACGGCTCACCTTTCTCATAGTATTCCCAGAACTTCTCGTCGAGCATGACCGATATGTTGAAGTTCTCGAGGAACCCCTCCTTCTCCTTGCTGTGTATGAAGGTCTCTATGTCGGGGTGCCATGACTCTAGGATACCCATGTTCGCTCCACGCCTCTTCCCACCCTGCTTAACAACCTCTGTAACCGTGTCGATTATACGCATGAAGGAGACGGGGCCTGAGGCCACGCCGAATGTTGAGAAGACGAGGTCCCCCTCCGGCCTCAGCTTGGAGTAGTTTATCCCTATTCCCCCACCAGACTTGAAGATTACGGCTGCGTCCCTGGCAGCATCCATTATCGACTCGATGTTGTCGTCTATGTCGAGGACGAAGCAGGCGGAGAGCTGCCCTAGTCTTGCTCCTGCGTTGAAGAGCGTTGGACTATTGGGCATAAACTTCTTCTCAACCATTAGCTCATAGTATTTCCTGTATTGTTTATGGTATTTCTCGAATCTCCCCTCCGAGAGCATCTTTAGGAGGACGCTCCATGGAACCCTCATGGAGTTCTTCTCGTTAAGCTCGTCGTAGAGGGCCTTCATCCTCTCGAGGTGCCACCTATTCCAGGACACCTCGTATCCGCCGTTGCTGTTTCTTCCGAGGCCGAGCTTGTTCTCCCACTGGGCTGGGTCGAAGTCCTCCTTGGGGTGCTTGGGCTGGCCTCCATCCTTGTCGAATATCTCTGGGTCGTGGAGTATGTCGGGGATAACCATCAGGGCTGCTACACGCTGGAACATCTGCTTCGGCCCCTCACGCAGCTTGCCCTTCTCGTCCTTGAGCAGGTATCTGCTCGCCATAAGCCTCAGGGCGTTTAGGCTGAACGCCTTATCCACTTCGTCCACGTAATCCTTCTCCAGTATCTTCTTCTTCTCCTCACGTATCCTCTCCCTCTCCTTCCTATACAGGATGTAGGCCTTAGCTACCTCGTAGAGGTCGAACTTCACCAGGCTAAGCTCGACTATGTCCTGTATCTCCTCGACGTGCGGCGTCTTCTCGGCCCCATACTTCTCGGCAATCAGGGAGAGAACATGGCTCACAACCCTGTTCAGGGTCTCCTCGTCATACGCACCAACGTGGACCATCGCCTTCCTTATAGCCTCACGTATCCTCCTGGCGTCGAAGTCCACAACCCTGCCATCACGCTTCACAACCTTCTTAACCGGGAACCCTGACTCCATTTTTCTAAACCTCTCCCACTACTATTCTGTATCCACCAAACAAGATAGAAGCCAGGGATAGATAATAAATCCTACTCTTATGCTCATCGATGAAGACCTACGGAGAGGCCGGGTTACAGGCCCTGGCACCATGGGCATAAGCTCTAATCGATTAGGGTGGGTTGGTTATGGGTGGGAAGTTATGGGGCTTGGATTGTGTGCAGGGGGCTGGGCTGAACCCCTATGGCCAAAGATTCCCCGAATAGGGGGCGTGTGGAGGCTCCCTCTCCAGAAAGCTTCTTTGGCCATAGGTGACCTAGACGCCTTGGGCTCATAGTTTAATATGGTGGCTTTGGGGCTTTAGGTTGGAATGGACTTAGAGTCGAGGCTTAGCCTGATACTTAGGCCTCCCACCGAGGAGGTCATAACGGTTGAGGAGCTTAGGAGCCTGCTGGAGGTGAATGAGCATCCGATAGCCTATGACGGCTTCGAGCCAAGCGGCCTCGCACACCTACCCTTCGGGGTCCTAAGGGCGATCAAGCTCCAAGATATGCTGGAGGCTGGATGTAGGTTCAAGCTACTCCTCGCCGACTGGCACGCCATGATAAACAACAAGATGGGTGGAGACCTTGAGAGGATTAGGAGGGTTGGGGAATACTTCGTGGAGGTCTGGAAGGCCGCTGGAATAGACCTGGGCAAGGTCGAGGTTGTCTGGGCCAGCGAGCACGCATCCGACAGCGAATACTGGAGGCTCGTCCTAACGGTCGCACGGAACGTCTCCATCAAGAGGATGCTGAGGGCACTGCCGATAATGGGGAGGAGGGAGGGAGAGATGCAGGAGGCGGCCCAGATAATCTACCCTGCCATGCAGGTAGCCGACATATTCTACATGGATGTGGATATCTGTCAGCTCGGCCTAGACCAGAGGAGGGCCAACATGCTTGCAAGGGAGCTTGCACCCAAGCTGGGATACAAGAAGCCTGTCGCCGTCCACCACCACATGCTCATGGGTCTTCAGGGGCCTGTCAAGGAGGGTGGGTTCGAGGAGGATAGGAGGCTCGACATGGAGATTGCCTCCAAGATGAGTAAGAGCCTGCCCGAGACCAGCATCTTCGTCCACGACAACCCTGAGACGATTAAGAGGAAGATAAACAAGGCCTACTGCCCCCCCAGAAGCGTGGAGGACAACCCAATCCTAGACTATGCGAAGCACATAGTCTTCAGGAAGCTTGGGAGCCTGAAGGTTACGAGGCCTGCCAAGTATGGGGGCGATGTCGAGTATTGGAGTTATGAGGAGCTGGAGAAGGACTACGTGGAGGGCAGGCTCCATCCAGCCGACCTGAAGAACGCCGTGGCCGAGGCACTAGACAAGATAATAGCACCCATAAGGGAACACTTCGAGAGAGACCCACACGCAAGAAAACTCTACGAATTCGTAAAACAACAAGAGATAACAAGGTAGATGTGCCCCGCCACCGACCACCCCCCATCACAGCGAGGCACACGGCCTCTCTCCGGGAGGCTTAAGGAAGTGGCGGGGCTACTATGTAGTTGTCTCGGCCTGCCTTTAAGTGTAGTGTGGGAGGATTTTGTCTAGGTAGAGTTCTAGGGCTGTTACGGGCATCTCGAGGCCCCATTTCTCGAGGACCTCGGGGTGTATCTCGCCCATGACCCCAATCCTTTCTCCGTTCAGGTTTATCTCGGCTGCTCTTCCCTCCATGAAGGGCGGCTCGTCTATGGGGTTGAGTTCCCACCCGGTTATCATGAGATTTCTCAGCAGCTCCTCGGCCACGGACTTTATCTCGCTGTAGGATGCCTCCGAGTGGGTTGATACGCATGCGAGCCTTGGAACCCGCCTAGCCTTCTCGGGCAGCCTCTCGTCCGGGTGGATTACGTCGCCTACCTCGAATAGCTTCTGGGGGTAGAGGCTTCCCTTGTTGTCTGAGAGGTTTCTGAGGAGGCCTGGGAGGAGCCATGTCCTCAGGATGCTGTAATCCCTTGACACAGGGTTTCTCAGGGTTATGTGGGGATGGGGTTCCACGTTCATCCTCCAATACTCGGTCTCCTCGTTGCTTAAGGTGAAGTTCATGACCTCGGTGAAGCCCAGCCCAAGCATGGTCGCCCTAACTATCTCCTCGAACCTGGTGAGCGGGTGGAGGGAGCCGTAGACTATCGTCTCAGGCTGCTTTATCTCCAGGGAGCCGTAGCCAATCCCCATGGCCACATCCTCCACAAGGTCTACTGGATGCATTATATCCACCCTGTATGGAGGGGGAGAGACGGTAATCCATCCACCCGACACCTTCACGTCATGCCTCATCCTCCTGAGGGCCCTGCGAATCTCCCTAATGCTGAGGTCTAGTCCGAGGACCTCGTTCACGTAGTCTGCCTTAATCCTCCACCTCTTCACCCTGTAGTCCGGGGTGGTCAGGGTCTTCCTGAAATCCGGGTAACTATACCTCACCCTTACCTGCTCAACCCTTCCACCCATCTCCTCCAAGGTTGTGGTTAGTATGTTTAGGGCCTTGCCCACTGCGTCCAGGTCGGTTCCTGTAACGTCTATGAAGATGTTCCGGGTTTCCTCGCTCAGCTCTGTTAGGATTGAGTTGATTATTGGGGGGAAGGAGAGGACCTCGCCCCTTGAGTCGGTTAGGAGTGGGTAGAGGGGCTTGCCCTTGACGAGGTGGGCATACTTCACGCCCTTCTCATGCTTCCTCAGAATCTCCTCCAAGTTCATCCTCCTCCACTCGCCCAGGGGGACGAACTCCACCTCATCGCCTCTCACAGCCCTATACTCGAACGGGGGCCTAACAGCATCAAGGTTATGGAGTCCTATGGAGACCTTCCTCCTATCCCTCCCCAAGACCCAGTGCAAGTCCTCCTGCATGGCTATCAGCTCCTCCAGGGCCTCCAGGTCAAGGCTCAGACCACGCACAACTGCGGCGACTATGTATGGCCTTATCTCCCGAAGCCTCGGGTCCACCTTGACGTAGGTTCTCGGAGGCCGTAGCCTATACCTCGGGGCTCCCAGCTCTATCTCCAGCAACCCTTTAGCTGCACGGGCCAGGCCTACCGGGCTTGAGTAGTCGGGTCTATTGGGGTTGTATTCCGCCCTGAACTCTTCCCCCGTTATCTCCTCCACGTCCAGACCCAAGTCGTGCAGCAGCTGGGTTAGCTCGCTGTCGCCAAGCCTCTTCCCAAGGAGTCTCCAGAACCTCTCCTTCCTAACAGTTATGACCGGCAGGTCCCCACCACCCACCTGCCAAGGCTTAAAGCCACCTAAAGGGATTTCTCCTTTGGGCGGGTTTAGGAGAAACTTATTAGTTGCTCTGCGGGGGTCTGGGGTTGATGAGCGACGACTGGGAGCTTGAGCGCATCAGGTTGAAGAAGATGCGTGAGCTTCTCGGTGCGGGAAGGGAGGAGAAGGGGGTGGTGATAGCCAAGCCGGTAAAGGTTACAGACGCAGACTTCGATGAGATGGTCTCCAAGTATCCTGTGGTTGTGGTGGATTTCTGGGCCGAGTGGTGTGGCCCCTGCCATGCCATAGCGCCCATAATCGAGGAGCTTGCGGAGGAGTATGCGGGTAAGGTCGTCTTCATGAAGCTTAACGTGGATGAGAATCCGAGGACTGCGGCAAGGTTCGGGATAATGAGCATACCCACCCTCATGATTTTCGTGAACGGGAAGCCCGTGGACGCCATAGTGGGAGCCGTCCCCAAGCCCATGATAGAGGCCAAGCTCAGGAGATACCTCTAAAGCACCCTGGCCAGCGGTCTAAGGATATACATTTAACCCTCCTCTTACAGTCTCTCCCCTAGAAGAAGGGTTTGACGCTAGCTTCGGCCCTCTCGCTCGAGGAGTATATCGTGGCTCTAAGGGAGAGGGTGGAGGCTCGGCTCTACGAGATTATCGGGAGGAGGGCGGACAGGGATGTCTTGGTGGAGGTTGTGAGGGAGGGGAAGAGGCTTAGACCCATCCTTCTCATGATGGTCTTCCACGCCCTAGGGGGAAGGAACGAGGAGAAGGCCCTGGAGGTCGCCTGCGCCCTCGAGCTAGCCCACAACGCCAGCCTGACCCACGATGACGTCATAGACGGGGACATGACTAGGAGGGGTAGGCCGAGCCTCTGGAGAAGACTTGGGATAGGCAGGGCGGTAATCGAGGGCCACAGGATAATCAACATGGCGTTCCAGATAACCTTGAAGGAGGGAATAGAGGTCTCCAAGATATTCCTCAAGGCGTGGGACAGGGCCTCAAGCGGAGTCCTGAACGAGATAATGTTCCGTGAACCCACCTCAAAGAAACTCTACCTGAGCATAATTAGGGAGAAGACGGCCTCACTCTTCGAGGCAGCGGCAGAGAGCGGGGCCCTGATAGCCGAGGCTCCTCCTAGGGTGGTGGAGCTGGCGAGAAGGTATGGGGAGCAGGTGGGTATAGCGTATCAGCTGGCCGACGACTACGTGGATATAGTGAAGAAGAGCTCCATCCTCAGGCTCCCAATACTCTTCATGGAGAGGCTTGAGGAGAAACTTAAGCTGGCCTACATATCACTCAGGTTTGCGAGAAGGCTCAACCTCAAGGAGCTCCTGGCACCCAAGATGGACTGGAAGAGGTTCCTAGTCGAGGAGATAAGGAACTCCGTCAGGAATGCTAAGAGCATAGTTGATGAGATGGGGTTGGAGGAGCCTCACAGAACCTACCTGAAGAAGTTCCCCGCCTACTGCGTGAACAGCATGTTGGCCGAGGCGAGAAGAAAAGCCTAAAACCCATTCAAGCAACCTGGTTGAGGAATGCTTGATTCATCGACGCTCATCGTCATCCTCTTAGGCCTTATGGCCTCGTGGGCAAGGATGGGCGTGGCCTTAGTCATCTCCATTCTGTTTTCTCTCGCTGTGGGTATAGCGGCGGGGATGAGCAGGGTCCTCGAGAGGGTTATAATACCTGTCCTGGACATACTCCAATCAATCCCGATACTCAGCTTCTTTCCACTCGCCCTCTACGCATTTGTATCGCTCAACCCCATCCTCGGGCCGGAGCTGGCGGCAATCTTCCTGATATTCACGAGCCAGGTCTGGAACATAGCCTTCGG